>JAYTRS010000071.1:0-2199 GCA_043746065.1 Bacteroidota bacterium
GGCTATATAAAAATTAGCCGTTTTGCCGAAACTACATACGATGAGTATATAAAAGCCTTTAACGAATTAAGCGCACAAGGCATGAATAAATTAATTTTAGATTTAAGAGGCAATGGCGGCGGCTTTTTAAAAATAGCAGTTGATTTAGCCGACGAATTTTTAATGAATGGCTTACAAATTGTTTATACACAGGGGCGAACGCATCCTAAAAAGGTATATAATGCTACTAGTAAAGGTGGGTTTGAAAATAACCAATTAGTAGTGCTAATAGATGAAGGCAGCGCTAGTGCTAGCGAAATTGTAGCTGGTGCATTGCAAGATAATGATAGGGCAACTATTATTGGTAGAAGAAGTTTTGGTAAAGGTTTGGTGCAAGATCAAATTAACTTACCCGATGGTTCGGCTGTTAGGCTAACCATTGCACGGTATTATACGCCAACGGGGCGTTGCATACAAAAGCCATACACTAAAAATTTAGAAGAGTATTATAACGAAGAATACGAACGTTACCAAAGTGGCGAATTGTATAATGCTGATAGTATTAAGTTTGATAAAACAAAAAAATATACCACCCCAGCAGGTAAAATAGTGTATGGTGGTGGTGGTATTGTACCCGATGTGTTTATACCCTTAGATACTTTAAAATATAGCTCTGTAGTAAATAAATTATATTACAGCGGTGTGTTAAATACTTTTGCATTTGAGTTTACAGATAATAATAGAGTAAAGTTTTTAAACGAATATAAAACAGCTTCTGCATTTGTAACTAATTATAAAATTACTACTAAAGAAATGGAAGCGTTTAAAAGTTATTTACTATCTAAAAAAGTTACAAGTATTGCGTTATCTCCTAACGAAAAAGGCTTTGCCGAATTACTGAGGGCGCTAATAGGGCGTAATTTATTTGATAAAGATGCGTATTATCCTATTTTAGATAAAAACGATAATGCCATTAATAAAGCAATTGAGGTTTTAAATAAAAAGTAATACCAAAGCGATTTAATATTTATACCAGTTTATATCCCTTATAGTAAAAGGGCGCTGAGAGGATAAAAAACTAAACGTTAAATTACTTTGGTATAATTGTACTGTAAATACTGTCTAAGGCCATAATAATACTATATAAAATACCCTAATACCCTTTTAAGTCTATATCCGCACTATCAATCATGGTTACCCACTTACCCATTTTTTTTTGAATTATTTTAAAATGATGTTGCTCTTCGGGTGTAATTAACGAAATGGCTTCGCCGTTAGCTTCCGCCCTACCTGTGCGTCCAATACGGTGAATATAATCTTTTGGCGACCGTGGTAATTCATAATTAATTACATGTGGTAAAAATTTAATATCAATGCCCCGTGCCATTAAATCTGTTGCTACCAACACGCGCAACTTACCTGCTTTAAATTTAGTTAAGGCTTCTTCGCGTGCGCCTTGGCTTTTTTTACTGTGGATGGCTAAGGCTTTAATATCATTAATTCTTAATTTATCGGCAACTACATCGGCTTTAAAAACCGACGAGGTAAATACCAAAACTTGTTGCATGCCTTGGTGTTTAATTAAATAACGTAATAGCGGGCCTTTTCTTTCGTCCGAAACAAAATAAGCCAATTGTTTAATAAGGTCTAATTTTTTTGTTTCATCTTCTTCTTCAATTTTTATAACGAAAGGATGGCTTAACAGTATAGTGGTAATGCTTGTTACATCATCGCTTAAGGTGGCCGAAAATAATAAGTTTTGACGCTTTTTTGGAAGCAAAGAAAATATCTGATTCATTTCTTCTTTAAATCCTAAATTCAACATTTTATCGGCTTCATCTAATACCAAAATTTGTATGTCGGATAAATGAACGGCCTTTGCGCTAACCAATTCTAATAAACGCCCGGGGGTTGCCACTAAAACTTCTACCCCTTGTAGTTTTATCATTTGTGGATTAATAGATACGCCGCCATACACGGCTAATGTTTTTATTTTTTGTGGTAAGGCATTGGCAAATAAATTAAAAACGTCGTTTACCTGAATGGCCAATTCGCGGGTGGGTACTAGTATTAAAGCAGCTACATGTCGGTTTTTTGAAACAGTATTATGTTGTAATTTTTGTAAAATGGGTAATACAAAACTTGCCGTTTTACCCGAACCTGTTTGTGCTATGCCCAATACATCTTTATTATTTAAAATGGCAGGAATGGCTTGCGCTT
>JAYTRS010000072.1:0-2198 GCA_043746065.1 Bacteroidota bacterium
GTTAAAAAGCAAAAAATAATTATCGAAAATCAGAAAAAAATCGTTGAAGAAAAACAAATAGAAATATTGGATAGTATACGTTATGCCAAGCGCATACAAACAAGTTTATTGCCAACAAATAAATATATTGAGCGGATATTTAAAAGCAGAATTTGAAAACGAAATTTAAATACATTTTAATTTTATTATTTCTTGCATTTTGTGAGTTATACTTTGTTGCCCAAACACCAACTTTGGATTCGTTAAAACTCGTACTCAAAAATGCAAAACACGATACAACCAAATGTAATATATTAAATGCGTTGATAGAAGCAGAAAGCAATGACGCTATATGGATTAAATATAACGACGAATTAAAAAGTATTAGCGAAAAAAATTTAAATATATATTCATCAAATAATCCATTATTTAAAACGTATATAAAATATAGTGCCCTTGTCTATAATAATATGGGGTATTTAGCAGAGATAAAAGGCAACATTCCAAAAGCGATAATATACTATATTAAAAGTTTAGAAATTAATGAAAAAACAGAAAATAAAATAGGAATTGGGTATACCTTAAATAATATTGGGTATCTTTATTTTAATCAAGGAGAAACAGATAAAGCTAAAGAATATACTTTAAAAAGTTTACAAATAAACAAAGTAACGGGCAATAAAAAAGGTGTTGCAGATGCTCTTAATACCTTAGGTTTAATTTGTCTTGATACTAAGGAAGTGGCTAAAGGTCTTGAATGTTTTATAAATAGTTTAAAAATACGTGAAGAGATTAATGATAAGTCTGGAATTGCAGTATCGCTTAACAATATTGCGAATTCTTATAATAATGAACATAAATATGCATTAGCACTTGAATACAGCAACAAAAGTTTAAAAATTAATGAGGAAATAGGGGATAAAAGAGCCATAGCATATTTACTTAACAATATTGCAGCTTTATATTTGAATCAGAAAAGCTATAATAAGGCATTAGAGTATAGTGTTAATAGTATGAAACTTAGTAAAGAATTAGGTTACCCAAGTAATATTAAAAATGCGGCAATCATTTTAACTAAAATATACAAAGGAAAAAATGATTACAAAAATGCACTCATAAACTACGAACTGTTTATACAAATGCGTGATAGTATTAGTAACCAAGAAACAAAAAAAGCTTCTATAAAATCGCAATTAAAATACGAATACGAAAAAAAAGCGGCTGCTGATAGCGTTTTAGTTGCGGAAGAAAAAAAACTAACCACCGTAAAATTTAAACACGAAGAAAATCAACGTTATTTGTTATACGGCGGTTTAGGCTTAACGATTTTATTTGGACTATTTATGTTTAACCGCTTTAGAGTTACTCAAAAACAAAAAAATATTATTAACGAGCAAAAAACAATTGTAGAAAATCAAAAACAATTAGTTGAAGAAAAGCAAAAAGAAATTATAGACAGCATACGTTATGCTAAACGCATACAACAAAGTTTATTACCAACCGAAAAATTTATGGATAGAATATTAAAGAAAAAATAAACCATAAAAACTTAAAAATTAGGCCCCGTATATGTAACTCCTATACCATTTTGGGTGTTAATACTAATGTTTCCATTTAGGTAGGTTACGCCAGTAAATGGGTTGTTGATTAATAAATTTGGCGCATCTAAATCTACATAATCTGCAAAATACATTAATTGCGCCATAGCACTTGTAGCACAACCACTTTCGGCCATACAACCTAAAAATATTTTTAAATTAAGTTGTTTTGCAAGTGTTATCATTTTATAAGCCTCATGTAAACCTGTACTTTTCATTAGTTTAATATTTATACCTGAGTAAGCATATTTTATTTTTTCAATATCTGCCAAGCGCTTTACACTTTCGTCGGCAATAATGGGTAAGGGGCTTTGTGCGTTTACCCATGCCATTTCGTCTATCATGGCTATGGGCATAGGTTGTTCAACTAAAATTACGTTTTGCTGTTTTAGCCAATGTAACATTTCTAATACAAAGTATTTATCTGTCCAGCCTTGGTTTACATCAACATATAATGGTTTATTAGTATAAGTTCTAATTAAATTAATAAGAGCTTTATCGTTTTTAGTGCCTGCTTTTATTTTTAATATTTTAAACTCTGCGGCTTGATTTATTTTTATGGGTAAAAGTTTAACATCATCAATACCAATAGTAAACGATGTTTGGCAGGGTGGTGGTTTA
>JAYTRS010000073.1:0-2197 GCA_043746065.1 Bacteroidota bacterium
TTACCCAACCTTTGATGTTAAATATGCAAAATCAGGATCTGTGTTTTATTTAAAATCAACTCAAACACAATCCATGCCGAGCGCTACACCTTTATTTATTACACATGTAGATTATCGTGTGTCGCGCACAGCTATGGCTGATACTGTATTGAGGTTAATGCATGGGCAAACCGTAGAAAATTATACCGTAGCATTAACAGGCACTGTTACAAGTGTATTTGTTGACCCTGCTAATTGGATTTTAAATAAGGTAATAGGTCCTGTTGTTGACAATACCTTAACTGGGATTACGGAATTAGAATTGGCTTCTGTATTTATTGGCCCAAACCCAACCTCTGATTTAGTGTCTATTACAATCAATTCAAATGATAAACATACTGTTGAAATCATTGATATTAGTGGTAAACAAATACTCGCTCAATCTTTTTCAAATCAAATAGAATTTAATGTTTCTAAATACGCTAATGGCATTTATAACGTTAGCATTAAAAACAATCATAATGAAATCATTAAAACAACTAAGCTTGTAAAAAATTAGTTGTTGGTATTTTAAACTACTTTAAAAAGAATTTACTATATTAGCGCAACAGATATTAGTGGAACCATAGATTTAACTGAATTTAGTAATGGTATTTATTTTATAAATATTATTGGCGCCAATAATGTGATACATAATACTAAACTAAATGTACTTAAGTAAGGGTATAAAAATAACCAAAGCCCAAACAATAGTTTGGGCTTTATTGCTTTGCTTTAATGCTGCATTTACTCAAACTGTAACCATAAAGAATTTTGGAGGATTGTACCATCACTCTGGTGGTAATTTTATTAAAAATGGTAATAAAATAATATATGTTACTTGGGCTAAATTGCAATTAAACGGCGGGATTGATTACAATATACATATTGAATTAAATAATAATTTAGATACAACTAAAACTACATTATATGCCAGTAACACAAGTACAAATAGTTATTCAGGGTTTTATCCTTTTCAGTTGGGTACAACTACAAAAAAATATTTAGTTGGTGGTGCACCTGGATATAGTACTCAAAGTGGAGGGTATGTTTGTCAATATATTCACAATTCTAATGCTAATTATGATGATTTGGGAGGAAAGGGTTATTATTCGAAAAATAATTTTGGGGCTGGACAGGTAATTCAAACAAAAGATACAGGCTTTGTTAATTATGGGTCGTTTAAAAAAAACAGCTCGTCATTTAGTGATGTTGTAATATTTAAAAGAAATAAAAATTTAGATAGTGTTTGGTGTAAAATTTACACTAATACATTCAATGCATATAATGGAGAAATAGCTACAAAAATATATGAACTACCAAATAAAGATTTAATGGTTAGTGGCTATACTGACTCTGTTGACGCACACGATGTTTTTATATTATTAACAGACTCGGCAGGGAATATAAAAAGTTCAAAAAGCATTGGCACAAATGGAGATGATGATTTAAGAACTATTATGATTGATAATAAGCCTTACATGTATGGCACAACAAATGGTTTTTGTAGTACTACTAAAAACAATATTTTATTGAGTAAAATTGATGCTTATGGAAATGTTAGTAAAAGTTACATTATAGGTGATACAATGTCTTTTAGAGGTAGTGCAATCGAAACAAAAATCATACTATTTTATTTTCAGGTTGGACATATTCTTATAGTGGTGGAAAAGAATATGCTTTATGTATGGAAATAGATACTAACGGAACTGTTTTAAAATATCATAAAGTAAATTACAATACCCAGTCTGTAGGTAGTTTAGGTAATTATTCTAATTATTTTCAAGGGATGATTCAAGATAGTTCCAATAATATTTTGTTATCGCAAGTTGAATACAATAACACAGGTAGTACATCAGGCTATTTTCAAACCAATGTAGTAAAATTAGATAGTAACCTAAGAGGTTGTAAACTAAGTGAAGTAGCAACGTATACCACTCAAAACGTGACAGGACAAATACATAGTGTGCCATTAGGTTTTCATGTATATAGAGATAGTTTATTTGAGGTAACTGGCACTGTAAAACAAACTCATGGGTTTACGGGAATTAGCAATGGATGTAGTGGGTTTGTGGGGATAAAAGAACAAAGCATTGGTAATGATGTTTTTAAACTATACCCTAACCCAAGTGCTGGCATATTTTATTATAATTACCTAACAGCTGATGAAAACTTAGGC
>JAYTRS010000074.1:0-2191 GCA_043746065.1 Bacteroidota bacterium
ATTTTTTGCACTCCTCCTTTTTTGGTAAATAGATAAAAACTTGTAGCGAGCTGTAAAGGCGTTCTTCCATAAAATAAGGCATCAACTGGATTTTTAATACTTTTATGAAAATTTGTTTTAGGCAAATTCGTTAAGCAATAATTACAAACCTGCTCTTCGTGCTTGTATAGCGAGTTTCCACAAGCAATACAATTGCGTGGATAAACGAGTGCTATGAAATCTTGTAGCATGTTTTTAGATAACAAAAAGATTATTCCTTCATTATTTTTAATACTTTAGAACCACTGATAGTAATAAAATATAATCCTTTATCTAAATTAAAAACATCTATAGAATTGCTTTTGTTGTGCAATTCAAATTCTAAAACAACTTCTCCCAAAGTATTTGTAATAGTTCCTTTTCTGTTTTTATATAATTCAGTGGTAATAGTAATTAAGTCAGTGCTTGGATTTGGTGAAATACTGATTGGCTGTAAATAATTTTCTTGTACATTAGAAACACTCAAACTTGCATTGTTTTTTATAACAATGACACGATTGCTGGATAAGGCAGGCAAACCATTATCAATCGTATTAACATAAATATGATAATAGGCTGCGGGTAAGGTGCCATTAAAAAATTTCAAATTAAATTTTTGATATTCTGGATGTATGATTTGTTGCGTATAGAAAAAATGGGCAGTTCCCGCATCTGAAGTAAAAGATGCGGTAACTGACTGTGTGTTTTCGCCAGCTAATAATGTCATAGATATAAAAGCAGTATCAGTGGTGCTATAAAACATCAGCGTGTCTCCCGTAAACACATCTATGCTATCGCATAAATTATTATTAATAATAATGGGAGGAATGTTTGTAGGATTAGTTGTATTAAAGTAAATACTTTGATTATCTAAAAAACTAACCCCATCGTTATTATTATATGGGCCATCGAATGCGCTTCCTGTCGCATCAAAGCGACCAACTTGAAAAAAATTAATAGCATCTCCTTTATTTACACCTACGGTTGCCGGAATACCTCCAAAGCCATTTGTGCCTCCAGATGCTGTGCCGGTGGTCCATTGCATATCTCCATAACAAAAGGCAACGTTATTTCCGTTAGACAAAATTGTGTCAAGTCCATTGGTTAAAATAAGTTGAAAGGTGTTTCTGAGATTTGCATTTAAATTAAAATATCCAACAGAATCCCATTTAATAATGATAGATGTAGGTGTTATTTTATAGTACACTAAGCCGCTTAATGTATCTCGTGTATCTACATCTCCCCAAAAAGGAGCAATCATTACAAAATTAGAATTCGGAAAAGAATCCGAACTAAAAGTTGAATAAGAATTACCGAATGATACATTTCCATTATTATTAATATACAAACTGTTATAATTAGTTCCATAAAAATTGAAATTAAAAGGCAGTGGAATTTGAGCAGAACCATCATCACATCTATAGTCAGGCGCAAAACCAGAATTAAAAGGAACTACTGAATACGTATTATCTACCGGTAATAAGCAACCGCAAGGTGTTATGGTATTTGTTGTAGCTGTTTTAAATGCGTGAGGGTTTTTCTTATTAACTTTCGCAACATTTGAACTAGAAGAGATTTGGTAGTTTATGTTAGGGTATAGTAATCCATTTAATTTTTTATACTCATAGTTTTGCTGGCTAATTAGTTCTATTTGTTGAGACAATAAACAATTAGTAAACATTGCGAAATAAGCAATAATAATTTTTTTCATAGTACTTATTTTAGGATTTACTTAAAGGTACAAAAAAAATCACAATTTTCCCGCTAAAGTGCAACTCAACTTATAGGTGTTAATTTTCCCTGATAAATTAAATAACTCTACATACACCACATAAATACCAATGGGTGCTTTTTCGTTTTCGTCGTTTATGCCGTTCCAGCTTAGTGTGCCGTCTTGCGACAGTTGTTCGTTTTTAATGAGGTAACGCACTTGTCGGCCTTTACTGTCATAGATGTAAATATTAGCGGCTTTGCTTGGCTCATCTAATTTGTAAGAAATATTCAGCACATCGTTATAACCATCATTATCAGGTGAAAACAACGGATTAGCGATTGTTACACCACTACCGCCATCAGCTTTTAAATATTGAGAGTTACGATATGCTGGTGTTGCAAAACCTACATTTTCCGAAGCACTATTCCAATTCGTTCTATCATTAGTTGCCCTATTAAA
>JAYTRS010000075.1:0-2187 GCA_043746065.1 Bacteroidota bacterium
TAAAGTATATTTAAGGTACTACCACTTTCTTCGCCTGCACCTAATATATTTTGTTGTGCAAAATTAAATTGCAAACCAAAAATTAAAGCTAAACCTATAAAAAGCAGTCTTTTAAACATTACAACAAAATTAATACATTTAAGCTAATAATTAAGCTTATATTTAAAATAAAAATTTATATGATTACTAGTATTGTAACCTATTTAGGTCAGTTAAGAACGCAAGCCACCCACCTACAATCCAATACCAAAATTTTTACCGATGCCCCTAAAGATAACCATGGTAAGGGCGAAGCATTTTCGCCAACTGATTTAGTGGCCACAGCCTTAGCAAGTTGTATGATTTCGATAATGGGAATTGTAGCTCTAAAAGAAGGCATTACGCCAATTGATGGCACAACAGCAGAGGTAACGAAAATTATGTATGCCGAACCCAGAAGAATAGGAGAAATACATATTACCTTAACGTTTCCTAAAAATAATTTTAACGATAAAGAAAAAAAAATATATGAGCATGCAGCATATACATGCCCTGTAGCTAAAAGTTTACACCCCGATTTAAAACAAGTAATAGCCTTTGTTTGGTAGTATTACATAAATGCTACAACAGACTGCCATAAGTAATTTTGAAAGTGCCGTAAAAAGTAATTTACCTTTTACACCTAATGCCCAGCAAGATATTGCTATTACTAAAATTTGTAAATTTATTTTTAATAAATACGAGCGTAGTATATTTATTTTAAAAGGTTATGCAGGGACAGGTAAAACAAATTTAATTTCAGCATTTACAAAAGCATTACCTACTGTAAAATGGCGTAGTGTATTACTAGCTCCAACAGGCCGTGCGGCAAAGGTATTGGGTAATTACTCGGGCTTAACGGCTAATACCATTCATAAAAAAATATTTAAAAAACAAACAGGTGCCGATGGCATAGTGTACTTTAGCTTGGCTCAAAATATGCACCGCAATACTTTGTTTATTGTTGATGAAGCATCGATGATAAGTGCCGATAGTGGTGGCAGCCTGCAAGTATTTAATAATTTATTAGAAAATTTATTTGAATACGTTTATAGCGGTGTAAATTGTAAACTTATTTTAATTGGTGATACCGCTCAATTACCACCTGTGGGTAGTAACGATAGCCCAGCATTAAATCCTAATTACTTAAAAAGTACGTTTCACTTAAATATTTTTTTATTTGAATTAACCGAAGTAGCTCGCCAACGCTTAGAAAGTGGCATTTTATTAAACGCTACTAACCTGCGGAATAATTTAACCAATACTATTTTTAGCTTACCTAAATTAATTTGTACACCCGATGTTGTTCAATTAAATGGCGAAGAATTAGAAGATACCATTAATAGCGCTATTAGTAATTTTGGCGAAGAAAATGTAATTATTATTACCCGTAGTAATAAGCGAGCCAATTTATTTAATCAAAATTTTAGAAACCGAATAAAATATTTTGATGAAGATTTATGCGCAGGCGATAATTTAATGATTGTAAAAAATAATTATTTTTGGCTACCCGAAACCAATGGAGAAGCAGGTTTTATTGCCAACGGCGATATGGCACAAATAACAAAAATTATTAAGCGCGAAACTATTTACGATTTTAATTTTTGCGAATGTGTACTTAATTTTATTGATTACCCAAACTTACCTGAACAATACGTAAAAATAATTACCGATTGCTTATGTACAGATAGCCCAGCGTTAACTACCGAAGATCAAAAAAAATTATATAATAACGTACTAGCCGATGCCAGTAACGAACCCTCAAAAGCATTGAGAATGCACTTTGTTAAAAACAGCCCTTATTATAATGCCTTGCAAGTAAAATTTAGTTATGCTATTACTTGCCACAAATCGCAAGGAGGGCAGTGGCCTATTGTGTTTATAGACCAAGGTTATTTAAGCGACGAAAATGTAGATGAAGGTTTTATACGCTGGCTTTACACCGCCTTAACGCGCGCTACCGAAAAAGTGTACCTTATTAATTTTAACAACGTTTTTTTTGAGTAAAGAAAATAAAAAATTTAATAAAAATTAAAAGCCACTACTAAATCTCTATTACCCGTTTGGCTGTGGCAGCCTACACATACATTTTGTCCGTCTTTTATTTTACTAATAAAAGTACCATTACTTTTTACCTCGCCCCAAAGCCAAGTATTATTATGTTTATAC
>JAYTRS010000076.1:0-2187 GCA_043746065.1 Bacteroidota bacterium
ACTACTTATACGTGGAGCGAAGGTTCGCAGGGCAATGTTTTAAATGTTACACCAACTAGTAATACAAATTATACAGTTACTGGTTCTGGTATTGTGCCTTTTTGTACAAGTAGTGCAAGCTTAATGATTGTGGTAGCTCCAATTCCAACATTAAACGTAACGACCGATAAAATAACTATTTGTGTAGGCGAGAATGTAAACTTATATGCCTCGGGTACCGATACGTATAACTGGAATAATGGTGTACAAACAAATATAAATAACGTAATGCCAATAATTACAACTACTTATATCGTAATTGGTGGTAATAACAATTTATTATGTAAAACAACTAAAACCATACAAATTACAGTAAACCGTTTGCCCAATGTAAAAATAATAGCAGATACTACTGTTTGTTTGGGCGATGAATTAATTTTAAAAGGCTTAGGGGCCAATAGTTATTTATGGAATAATGGCATTAATTACTCAATTATTAGCACTAGCCTTAAAGAAAACGAAATATTTTCGGTAACTGGTACTGACAGTATTACTGGCTGTGCAAATACCTATACAATTTTACCACTTCCATCAAATTTATGTTGCCAATTATACATTCCAAATACTTTTACTCCTAATGACGACAATAAAAATGATACTTTTTACGCCTTAAGTATATGCAAATTTAAAAATTATAAATTATGTATTTATGATAGATGGGGCGAAAAAATATTTACAGCCAATGATATAAGCCAACATTGGAACGGTTTTTATAAAGGCCAATTATGTAAAGAAGATGTTTATGTTTACACTTTAGAATATACTACCATTAACCCTTCAGGTATTGTTGGCAGTAAATACTTTTATAAAACTGGGCATGTAAACTTGGTGGGTTCTAAATAAACCTACTTATTTTTTATAAATAGTTTATAAAACACATTGCGCGCAATTTGCAATATAAATGAATTAATAGTTGCGGTAATTACCCAAAAAAATGATAGCTTATATCGTTTGTCTTTATATAAAACATAGGCATATTCTCTAAACAATTTTGCTTGCGTAAATTTTAATTCTTTATTACTGGTAGATTGAGCTGAAAGTCTAAATTGCCCCAAAGCTTCGGGTATCATATAACCATTACCTAATAAAAACAATTCGTTTTTCATATCTAAATCTAATGTCCAAGTGTTACCATTTTTAAATTTTGGATTTGGTGTTTTTTCATAAGCATCGCGCCTAAATATCGTACCATTTGGCTCGCCAATAATATTTGAGCCCCAAAATAAATTACACCTAATGCCCCAGTAAGATGATATTTTGCCACTACCAAAAATATATTTTTTAGTGTGTACTACCTTACTTTGATCGTTAATAATTTTAATATGTGTGTTTACAATTACTAAATCTTTATTTTTTTCATCTTCTAAAATGGCTACTCCTTTTTCAACAGCAGTAAAGTCCATACCATCATCGGCTCCTAAAAACATCATATATTTTCCGGTTGCGTACGATAAAACTTTTATAAAATTATTTACTAAACCTATATTTTCGCTATTTTGAAATAGTTTAATACGTGGATCGTTATAGCTTTTAATTATTTCAACCGTTTTATCGGTTGAACAATTATCCGAAAAAATTATTTCTAAGTTTGTATAAGTTTGTTTTAAAACACAATCAAGTGTTTCTCGCACAAATTTTTCAGTATTATAAATAGGAATGCAAACACTAACTAATGGGTTACTTTGCATAATATTAAAAATTATTTAATTCTTTTTAAGTAGCCATCAGGAGCCACGCTAATTAATAATTTATTATCAATTTGTTTATCAATACTAAAATCAGAATTAGTTTTTAAATATTCAAATACTGCTGTTTTTGGATTATTGCCAACATCCCAAGGGCGGTCGTACATTCCTTTTGGCAAGTCTTCTACAATGGTATCAAATACTACACAATATGAACCAACGGTTGTAAAGTCTGCATACATTTGTAATTCAGCCAATACATGGTTGTGAGTATGATTCGAATCCAAACATACCATTATTGTTTTTTTACCCGCTGCATGTTTTGCAACTTCATCAACAATTTTTTGATCAATAGCCGAACCTTGAATCATTTTAATTCTTTTTGCCATTGGATGCGCTTCAATTTCTTTGCGATTATGGTCTCGGATATCAATATCAATTCCTAAAACTTCGCCTTTGCCAA
>JAYTRS010000077.1:0-6939 GCA_043746065.1 Bacteroidota bacterium
AGATTTGTTACACAGCTTCAATTAGAAATGAAGCAATACAATTCTGAAATACGAATTACCGAAGAGGTAGCCGTTAATGCTGAATTTCCTGAAAAAACAAATAACCAAATTAGTATTGAAAAAAATAGCCAAACCTTAACTAAAATTTATAAAAAAGCCACCATTAATGATGAGTACAATGCCTTATCTCCCTCTTCGTTAATTACCTTAAAAGAATGTGGTTTACGTTTTTATTTTAGATATGGCGCAGGTTTAAAAGAAACTACCGAAGTAGAAGAAAGTGCCGAAGCCAATACCTTTGGTAGTATATTACACTTAAGTTTAGAAAATTTATACACACCTTTTATTGGTAAAATAGTTACTGAAGAAGAATTACAATTTGCTTTAAAAAATAAAAAAAGTATAGTAATGCAAAGTTTTATTACTTTTTTTGATGGTGCTCAACTCAGTGGTAAAAGCCTATTACAAGAAGAAGTAATAAATGTGTACGTTGAAAAACTAATTAAAAATGATATTAAATTAATTGCCAACTTAAAAACTAAAAATCAATTTTTAACATTAAATAAATTAGAGCAAGAATTTTCAGCTTCTATTTCTGTTACCCTAAGCGAAGTAGAAGGGGACAACTCACCAAAAACCATTTTTATAAAAGGTAAAATAGATAGAATTGATAGCTATCAAGGCTTTGTAAGAGTTTTAGATTATAAAAATTCTATAAAAATTACAGATAAATTTGTTTTTACAAGTTTTGAAAATTTGTTTTTGGATGTAGATTACAACAAGCAGTTTCAATTAATAATGTATGCTTGGTTATTATACAAAAATAATTTTTGTGCACCCGAAAAAATGCAAGTAGGTATTATTCCGTTTAAAGAATTTTTAGCACAACCCAAATACATTTTACAAGATAAAAATTTACCTTTAATTTTAACTGCTAATTTTTTAAATGAGTTCGAAACTCATTTAACTCAGTTTATACAAACTATTTTTAACACAAAAATACCGTTTACACAAACACAAGATGTTAAAACCTGCGAATACTGTGCTTATAAAGTAATTTGTAATAGGTAATATAAAAAATTAATGCTCTAGCATTTTTTCTTTATGTTTTTTTACCTGTGTTTTTAAGGCTTCACAGGCAAGGTCGGTAGCTTCTTCGAAACTTGCACATTGTTTTTTTGCAAAAAATTCGTGCCCTTTACCCAACATTTTTATTTCGGCAATTTTATTAGCACTGTTATCGCTTTTATCTATTTTTAAAATAACTTCGGTAGTTATTATACCATCATAATAGATATTTATTTTTTCAACACGTTCGTTAATAAAATCTATTAATTTTTTGTCGGCATCAAAATGCACACTTTGAACATTGATTGTCATGGCTTGTTTCCTCCTTTTATTTTTATTAGTTATTTAATATTTATTTTGTTTGCCCTTCGACTCCGCTCAGGGTAACGTTTTTTTTATCTTTAATTTATTATTTTTAATCTCCACTTCGTGGATGTGCTTGGTTATACTGTTTTTTTAATTTTTCGATAGTATTGTGTGTGTAAATTTGCGTAGCCTGTAAACTAGCATGCCCCAAAAGTTCTTTTACAGCATTAATGTTTGCCCCATTGTTTAATAAATGTGTGGCAAAGGTGTGGCGTAAAACATGCGGACTTTTATTTTTACTAGTAGTAACGGCACTCAGCACCTCGTTAACAATTTTAGTAATTGCTTGTGCGTTTAGTTGAGTATCTTTTTGGCTTACCAACAAGTAGGGGTTTTTTAGTTTAAGTTCTTTTTTTACGAAAATATAAGCTTCAAGGTTGCGTTTTAACGAAATATCAAAGGGTATTATTCGTTCTTTATTTCGTTTACCCAAAACCTTTATTTGACTGTTGTAAATATCTACATCGCTTTCTTTTAGGTTTAATAATTCGGCTCGCCTTACTCCAGTTTGGTAAAAAATATCAATAATTAATTTATTTCGTTTACCTATAAATGTATCATCAAAAACATACTTGTCAAATAAATATTGAGTCTGTTTTTCATCAACAAACACAGGCAATTTTTTGGCTACTTTAGGTCCTTGTATTTTAGTAATGGGGTTGGTAGTAACACTATTTTGTTTTAGTAAATAGTTAAAAAACGATTTTAAACTACTTAATTTTCGGTTTACGCTTCGTGCCGAAATTTTATTAGCCATTAAATTAGCAATAAAACCACGAGCGTGCTGGTGGGTAATTTGGTTTAGGGAAGATAATTTTATTTCAGACTCTAAAAAAATAAAAAATTGGTTTAAATCCAATTGGTAACTTTTTACCGTTAAAGGACTTGCCCTTTTTTGAAAGCTTAGGTAAGAAACAAAATTAGAAATATGTTTTTCTATCATAAAAAAATCCTAACTAAATTTAGTAATTTAATTAGGATTGCACTAAAATTTTATAAAATTTAACTAATTACTATTTTTCAATAGCACCAATTATCAATTTTTGCTTGTAAGCGGCTTTAATAACTTGAGTACGACGTACAATTGATGGTTTTGTAAACTTTGAGCGTTCGCGCAATTGTTTTACAACTCCTGTTTTTTCAAACTTTTTCTTGTACTTTTTTAAGGCTTTTTCAATATTATCACCTTCTTTAATTTGAACTATTAACATGCTATTTTTTTGTTTTAATTAATTTAGAGGGGGCAAATATATTAATTAATTTGGCTTCAAAAAAATATTTTACTGTTTTTATTTATAAACAGCTTAAATTTACGCTTTTTACCTCAATTTTATGCAAAAAGATAGCTTTGTTAAATTTAAAACCCTTTTAAAATCAGTTAAAAATATAGTAATTGTAACACATTATAGCCCCGATGGCGATGCCATGGGCAGTAGCTTGGGTTTATATCATTATTTAACACAACTAAATAAATCGGTTAAAGTAGTAGTGCCTAACGCTTACCCAAGTTTTTTACATTGGTTGCCCGCAAACAATAAGGTTTTGGTGTTTGATAAAGATGAAACGAAGGTAACCAAAGCTTTAAATACTGCCGATTGTATTTTTACCTTAGATTTTAATTCGTTTAAACGTTTAGAAAAATTAGGCGATATTTTACAACACACCAAAGCACCAAAGGTGTTGATAGATCACCACCAACAGCCCGATAACTATGCTAAACTTTACTTTCATGATGTAGCGGCTTGCAGCACTGCCGAATTAGTTTTTGATTTTATTGTAGGTTTAGGAGGAAAAAAATTAATAAATAAAAAAATTGCTGCCTGCCTTTATACTGGGCTAATGACAGATACAGGGTCGTTTAGATACCCTAGCGTAACAGCAAAAACACATTTAGTAATTGCAGAATTATTAAAAACAGGCATTGCACCAAACGATATACACAGCGCTGTTTACGATACCTATAGTGCTGATAGATTAAAATTAGTAGGCTATGCTTTAAGCGAAAAAATGACGGTATTACAAAACCTACCTGTAGCCTATTTTGCCATAACACATACCGAATTAAGTAAATTTAACCATCAAAAGGGCGACACCGAAGGCTTGGTGAATTACCCCTTTGGTATTAAAGGCATTAAAGTGTGTGCCTTTTTTAACGAAGCGCCCGAAGGTTATATAAAAATTAGTTTTAGAAGCAAAGGTAAAATAGATGTGAACACCTTTTCCCGCAAGCATTTTAACGGTGGTGGACATATAAATGCCGCTGGCGGTAAAAGCACCTTAAGTTTAGTACAAACCGTTAAAAAATTTGAAAGTTTAGTAGAGGAATTGTTTTAAAAATAACACATGATAGAGAATCAGCAACTTATCCAAACGTTTTATGCTTCTTTTAAAAATAAAGATTATAAAACAATGCAACAATGCTACGCTAATGACGTAATCTTTAACGACGCAGTATTTACCAATCTTAATGCCACACAAGTTAAGGCAATGTGGCAAATGTTTTGTATTAATGGTAAAGATATGATGGTAGATTTTAGCAACATTAAAGCTACCGAAACTACAGGAAGTGCTGAGTGGGTAGCAACCTATGTTTTCTCAACAACAGGTAAAAAGGTAGTAAATAAAATTACCGCTAATTTTGTTTTTGAAAACGGAAAAATTGTAAAACATACAGATACGTTTAGTTTTTATAATTGGGCTAAACAAGCATTAGGCTTAACTGGTATGCTATTAGGTTGGACAATATTTATAAAAACTAAAGTAAAAAAAACAGCATTAAAAACGCTGAGTAATTATATGAATGAAATAGCTATGTATTAATAGTGTATAACCGCTCTAAGTATATTTAATAATTGTTTATTAAACAGTTGAGTTTTATTTCCAAGTATTTCAAAAAAAGTTTTGTCAAAAGTTTCAACAGCTTTTACGGCTTGTTTTATTATTTTTATTCCATTATTTGTAAGCTCAATTGTTTTTGCCCTTGTGTCTGTTAAATGTTCTTGTCGCTGTAAAAAACCTTTAGTTTGTAATGTTCTTAATACCGTAGAAGTTGTCATCGGATCAATTTTTGTGTGCACCGACAATAAAATTTGCGTTATTTCTTGTTTGTGTAATGTTAGCCAATAAATACTTGCCATTAAAACAAACTGCGAATGTGTTAAATTGTAGGGCTTTAATGCTTTTTTAATTTCTCTTTGCCAAAGGTTTGTTACCTGCCATAATAAAAACCCTGAACTGTCTTCGGCTTTTGCTACACTAAATGTTGTATGATCTTTAAATTTCATATGTAGATATTATTATTTCATAATTTTTTCGCTGTTTTTATTTGTTGTAGCATGTCTTCCGGCAAAGCATCTACTATTTTTTGAGCTACTATTTTTCTCCATAAGAAACCTAAAATTCCCTCAACTTTCATTGTTGTTGTAAGTTTTAGCCCGTTTGGGGTTTCTTCAAAGGTATGTTGCCCATACATTTTTGCTAACGGAAATTTTGTAAAGTCGGTAAAACTTCTATTTTCACTGGACTCTATAATTTCAATTTTTAGTTTTGGTCCGCCTTTGGGTTGAAACGTAAAATAATTCCCTTTTTCAAACTTGCCAGTTAATTGTGCAAATTCAACGCCTTTGTCCCAAGTATGCCAATTATTTACATCAGTAAAGAGTTTCCACATTTGTTCTTTTGTAACTTCGTTTGTTAATATTGAATGAGATTTTTTCCACATAAGTTAAATGATTAAATAAGTTTATAAGTGCAAATATAATAAGTACACTTATTATATACAAATTTATTTTACAAAAAAAATTAACTGGAATGTCTAAATAAATTAATTGGTTATAAATTCTTGGTATTTCTTTGTAGCCTAGGCAAAGGTTAATTTCTGCAAAGCAAAAAACAAACCCAATTGTACAAAAAGACCTAATAAAAAGCCTAAATATAATTGGTTAGGTTTATGTTCGTTTAAATACAAGCGCGCAAAACCAACACAACCAGCTAATACAATTATAATCATATAAAACACCGTCATATCGTACTTTATGAGGTAAGATAGAGAAATTAAAATACCCAATAAGCCTCCAATACCAACCATGTGAGCGCTAATTTTAAATTTTAAGTTTATAAAAGCAGTAATTAAAATTGCTAAACCTGCGCCTATAATAAATACTTTTATACTGTTCCAAATACTTATATCCATTAATAAATAAAATAAGCCAAAGTAAAAAATAGCGGTCATGATGTAGGGGAAAGTTCTATCCTTTTGGTTGGAGAGGGTTAAGCTTGGTAAACGTTTTAGTTTATATAAAATAAAAATATTTAGTGCCGGAAATAAAAACGAAAACAAAAAAACAATTAGCGTAATACGCCATTTGGTTTCAAAGGGTGTCATAAAATCGTACACCGTATTTTTTATTCCAAAAAATAATAGTAAACAGCCATAAGTAGCCATTAGCATAGGGTGGAGGAGGATAGAAATAAACAGAGCAAACCCTTTCATTTTATGATAATAAATTAGATAAATTTTCGATTTCTTTTTTTACATCTTTATTTAAATAAATAATATTATAAACTGCATTTGTAATTGGCATAGTTACGTTGTAATTTTTATTTATTTCGTACACACATTTTACAGCATAATAGCCTTCGGCAACCATATTCATTTCTAATTGTGCTTGTTTTACACCATAGCCTTTGCCTAGCATGGTGCCAAACATACGGTTGCGACTAAATTGTGAGTAAGCGGTTACTAGTAAATCGCCTAAATATGCCGATGCCATAATATCTCTATCTATTGGGTGTACAACATCTACAAAACGTTTTATTTCTTGTATGGCATTGCTAACGAGTACTGCCAAAAAATTATCACCATAGCCTAAACCATGGCAAATGCCGCCAGCCACTGCTATTACATTTTTTAAAACAGCACTATATTCAGTACCATAAATATCATCGCTAACGGTGCTTTTTATATATCGGCAATTTAAAAGCGTACTAACGGTTTGCGCCTTTGCCGTATTTTGCCCTGCAATGGTTAAATAGCTTAGTTTTTCCATAGCCACTTCTTCGGCATGGCAAGGTCCAGTAATAACGCCAATATTATCAAAAGGTACGTTGTAAATTTGATTTAAATATTCACCCACAATTAAATTATGTTGCGGTATGATGCCTTTTATTGCCGAAAAAAACTGCTTATTTTTAAAATCAGATGGCGTTAAATTTTTAAATGTATCATCTAAAAAAGCCGATGGTACAGCCAACACAATAATATCTGAATTAAAAAAACAATCGTTTATAGAATTATAAAAATTAATTTTTTTTATATCAAAATCTACCGAACGTAAGTACTTTGGGTTATTTGCAAATTCAGTAAAATAATTAATATCGGCTTGGTTTCTAATAAACCAGTTTATAGATGCACAATTATTTAAAAATAACTTTGCTAAAGCTGTAGCCCAACTCCCACTCCCAATAATAGCAATACGTGTTTGCATAATTTAGGCAACAAAGTTA
>JAYTRS010000078.1:0-2175 GCA_043746065.1 Bacteroidota bacterium
ATTAAAAGAAATTTTAAACCTGTAATTATTAAACCCACCAACTCACAAAAAATGTGTGTAAATTCGCATCAAATGCTAAAAAAGTAACATGCAAATACAAGATATTACTAATGAGTTAGAGGCCTTTGCCCCCTTATCATTACAAGAAGATTATGATAATTGTGGATTAATTACTGGACAAAAACAGTGGGAATGTACGGGCGCACTTTTAACTTTAGATTGCACCGAAGCTATAATTGAAGAGGCTTTGGCAACTAATTGTAATTTAATTATTGCCCATCATCCCATTTTATTTAGTGGCTTAAAAAAATTAAATGGTAGTAATTATATTGAGCGTACCATTATTAAAGCCATACAAAACAACATTGCTATTTATGCGGCGCATACTAATTTTGATAATGTTAAAAACGGCGTAAACTTAAAAATATCACAAAAATTAGGGTTACAAAACCTTAGTATTTTAGCTCCAAAAGCTAATTTATTAAAAAAAATAATAACATTTGTACCCGAAACCCATCATCAAAAAGTGTTAGATGCGCTGTTTGAAGCTGGTTGTGGTAGCATAGGTAATTATAATAATTGTAGTTTTAATGCTAAAGGCACGGGCACATTTATGGGTAATGAAAACGCCAATCCCTTTATTGGCAAGCCAAATCAGTTAAGTGTTGAGGTAGAAGTTAGAATAGAAACCATTTTTGAAGCATTTAATGAATCTAAAATAATTTCGGCCTTAAAATTAGCGCATCCTTACGAAGAAATTGCTTATGATATTTATTCTCTCTCAAATTCGCACCAAAACATTGGTAGCGGCATGTTAGGAGAATTAGCTGAAGAAATGGCAGAAGACGACTTTTTAAGCCATGTTAAGAAAAATTTAAACGCAAAATGCTTAAAATACACTCAAAAAACAAGAAAAAACATTAAAAAAGTAGCAATTTGTGGCGGAAGTGGCCAGTTTTTGCTTAAAAATGCAATAAATAGTGGGGCAGATACTTTTATTACCTCCGATTTTAAATATCACCAGTTTTTTGATGCCGAAAACAAACTACTTTTAATAGATGCGGGGCATTACGAAACCGAACAATTTACCCCTGAAATATTTTATGATATAATTAGAAATAAATTTGTTACATTTGCAATCCGTTTATCAAAAATCAATACAAACCCGGTAAACTATTTTTAAAATATGAGCGCTAAAATTAAAGAAAAACTTGATGCTTCGGTTGAAGGAAAATTAAAAACTTTATACCAATTACAATTAATAGATAGTAAAATAGACCGTTTACAAACCATTAGAGGTGAATTACCTTTAGAGGTAAGTGACTTAGAGGATACTGTTACTGGCTTGCAAACACGTTTGCAAAACGTTACTGAGGAAGTTGCTGAATTAGAAAATCAGTTAAATGAAAAAAAACAATCTATAAAAGATTTTCAAGCAAATATTAAAAAATACGAAAGTCAACAAGGTAAAGTGCGTAACAATCGTGAGTACGATGCCATTACAAAAGAAGTTGAATTTCAAAACTTAGAAATTCAGTTGGCTGAAAAACGCATGAAAGAAGCGAGTGTAGCTTTAGTGTTTAAAACCGAATTACTTGAAAAAAGTAAAGTTGAATTTGAAGAGCGTAGTAAAGATTTAAAAGCTAAAAAAAGCGAATTAGATGAAATTATTGCTGAAACTGAAAAAGACGAAAAAACATTACAAGTAGAAAGTAAAAAAGCAGCGGAAGGCATTGAAGATAGATTATTAAATGCATATCGTCGTATTCGTGCAAATACGCATAATGGTTTGGCGGTTGTTGCGGTAGAGCGTGATGCTTGCGGAGGTTGTTATAATAAAATTCCACCACAACGTCAATTAGATATTCGTACAAACAAAAAAATTATTGTTTGTGAACATTGTGGCCGTGTGTTAGTTGACGGAATGTTAATACCAGATACTGGTGTAGAGTAATAAATTTTTTATTTACAAAAATTAATAAAATAATTTTTGTAAATAAAAATAAATAAATTACATTTACACACCAAAAAAATGGGAGCTTAGCTCAGCTGGTTCAGAGCACCTGCCTTACAAGCAGGGGGTCACTGGTTCGAACCCAGTAGTTCCCACATCAACAAAATCAAGCCTTTCAGTTTTCTGAAAGGCTTTTTTGTTATAATTAAGTATTCAAGTCA
>JAYTRS010000079.1:0-6917 GCA_043746065.1 Bacteroidota bacterium
GGCCATCAAATTCTTACAAAAAAAATTACTCAAAATTATGAAGATATTGATTTAAGAAGCCTAAATACGGGTATTTATTTTGCCAAAATTAATTTACAAGTTAATGGCAAAGTAATAAACATCACAAAAAAAATAATAAAAAATTAGTTTTAATTTCTTGAAATATTTTATTTTCATAATTATTTTTTTACTTTTTATATCTTGTAAAAAAGATATTGGAAAAATTAATTATGGCAGTTATCCGCATGATGTTGGAAAAATTATAACTAACTCATGTGCTATTTCGGGTTGTCATAACGGTATTAGTTATTTAAGTTCAAGCGGTTTAAATTTACAATCATGGGTAAGTATGTTTGCTGGCAGTAATAGTGGCTCGCCAGTAATACCTTATAATAGTAAATTTTCTAATTTATGTTATTACATTAATACTTATTCTGAATTGGGCATACAAAGTAGCCCCACCATGCCATTAAATAAAAAAGCATTAACCATTGAACAAGTAAAATTAATTAGTAGTTGGATAGACGCTGGCGCACCTGATATAAATGGCAATGTAATGTGGGCAGATAATGCGCAACGCAAAAAATTATATGCTACCAATCAGGGTTGCGACATTGTGACCGTAATTGATGCTCAAACACAATTACCTATGCGCTATATTTCGGTAGGAAATAAAAATGGTATTGAAAGTCCACATCAAATTAGAGTTTCGCCCGATGGACAATATTGGTATGTAAACTTTATTAATAATAATATTTTGCAAAAATTTAGATGTAGCGACGATAGTTATGTAGGCGATATTCCCTTAACGCCAGTAGCAGCAGGCACTTCAACAAACACTGCTTTTGATGATGCGTTTAATTGGAACACGTTTACTATTACCAACGATGGAAAAAAAGCATTTTGTGTATCCTATCAAGCATCGGGTAAAGTGGCCTGCGTAGATTTAGAAAATAAAAAACTATTATATTTTATAGGAGGCTTTGTAAACCCACATGGTATTGTTTTAAACAACAACAATACTAAATTATATATTACGGCACAAAGTGGTAATTATATTACTGAGTACGATACTGCTTTTATCAGCTATACAAAATTATCGTTACAAAATGGTTTACCAGCAGATGATAATAATAATTCGGGCACCACAAATTTGGGTGTACACGATATTATACAATCTCCCAATGCTAATCAAATTGTACTTACTTGTCAAAACACAAACGATGTTAGAATTTTTAACACACAAACAAATATGGTAAGCGCCATCATTACAACGGGTATTTTTCCACAAGAAATTTTATATTCAAACACGTTTAATTCCTATTATGTAAGTTGTACTAACGATACTATTTCTTTTCCAAAATCGCATGGTGTAATTACAAAAATTGATGCAAATAGTTTAACTACAACTAAATTGGCCTGTGGCTATCAACCACACGGTATAGCTATTGATGATACTAAAAAACTATTGTACGTTCTATCTCGTAACTTACAAACAACAGGGCCTTTGCCACACCACACAAGCGTTTGCGGTGGGCGTAATGGTTTTGTGAATTTTATTGATTTAAACGCCTTTACTTTACAAATAAAAAAATACGAACTAAGCGTTGACCCTTATTTTATAGCCTCACGCCCATAAACACAACAAATGACAATAGAAGAATTATTAAAAAAACAACCCATACTTTTGTTTGATGGCGAATGTGGTTTTTGTAATAAAAGCATTCAATTTTTTTTAAGAAACGAAAAAAATAATAAAATGCACTTTGCGCCACTTCAATCCGAAGTTGGTAAACAACTTAAAACCTATTTCGAAATAAATCCAAATATAGATAGTGTAATTTTAATTAAAGATTATTCAGCCTTTATAAAATCATGCGCTGCTTTACGTTTAACCCCTTTTTTAAAAGGTGCTTGGCCATTAATGATGGTATTTGTAATTATTCCGCCATTTATTCGCAATTGGGTTTACGATTTAATTGCAAAAAACCGCATGAAAATAGCAGGCCGTGTACAAAGTTGCCAGCTATTACCAAAAGAAGATAAAGAACGATTTTTTATATAAAAGCCTGTTTAAATTTTATCTAATTTATTGCTTAACTTTGTTAGGTGATTAAAATTGGTAATAATATAACCCTTCCCGATTTTCCATTATTATTAGCACCTATGGAAGATGTGAGCGATCCGCCTTTTAGGTATGTTTGCAAACAATACGGTGCAGATTTAATGTATACTGAATTTATTAGTAGCGAAGGTTTAATTCGCGATGCTATTAAAAGCCGCCAAAAGCTTGATATTTTTGATTACGAGCGCCCCATAGGCATACAAATTTTTGGAGGAGATGAAGATGCAATGGCATTAAGTGCTAAAATTGTTGACGCTACTAACCCAGATTTATTAGATATTAATTTTGGTTGCCCTGTAAAAAAAGTAGTTTGCAAAGGTGCAGGAGCAGGTGTTTTAAAGGATATTGATTTAATGATTAGGTTAACTAAAGCCGTTATAAAAAGTACCAGTTTACCCGTTACCGTTAAAACTCGTTTGGGTTGGGACGATAATAGCATAAATATTATGGAAGTAGCCGAACGCCTGCAAGATCTGGGTGTACAAGCCTTAGCCATACATGGGCGTACCCGAGCACAAATGTATAAAGGTAGTGCCAACTGGAAATACATTGCTGAGGTAAAAAATAACCCACGCATTAAAATACCAATTTTTGGTAATGGCGATGTGGATAGCCCCGAAAAAGCATTAGAATATAAAAATACCTATGGCGTTGATGGCATTATGATTGGTCGTGCTGCTATTGGTTACCCTTGGATTTTTAACGAAATAAAACATTTTTTTAAAACCGGACAGCATTTACCAAAACCTGTGATTCAAAATAGAGTAGAGGTCTGCAAAACACATTTAGAAAAATCAGTACAATGGAAGGGTGAAAAATTAGGGCTCTTAGAAATGCGAAACCATTACGCCAATTATTTTAAAGGCATACCTAATTTTAAAGAAACGCGTACAAAATTAGTAACCTTAAACTCAAGCGCTGAGGTATTAACACTTTTAGATGAAATAGTTTTTATGGAACAATTTAATTTAGTAGACAGTATTTGATGCTACTCTATTTTTTAAACCTTATTCAACAATTTTAGCATTTAAAACTTGCAACAGCGCATTTGCTTTTAATAAACATTCATCGTATTCTTTTTCGGCAGTGCACAAATGTGTAATAGCACTACCTACAGCAATGCTTAAGCGTTTGGTATGTTGGTTGTAAAATATACTTCTAATATTTACCGACAGCTCAAAATCACCATTTTCTTCCATTAAACCCATGGCTCCTGAGTAAAAATTACGGTCAAAATTTTCACACTCATTAATTAAATTCATGGCACTAATTTTTGGAGCGCCCGTCATACTAGCCATAGGGAAGGTAGCGTGAACAATATCTTCAAAGCTTATTGTTTCTTTTAGTTCACAACTAATGGTGCTTACCATTTGATGGAGGGTTTCAAAACTTTCTATTGTATATAATTTATTTACAGTTACAGTACCTTTTTTTGCAATTATCGAAAAATCGTTTCTGGCCACATCTACCGCCATTACATTTTCGGTACGTTCTTTTTCACTATTAAATAATTTATTTTTTAAAGCTTCATCTTCATTGGCATTAAGTCCACGTTTTATAGTGCCTTTTATAGGTTTGGTAAAAAGGGTATTGCCTTCTTTTTTTAAAAATAATTCAGGGCTAGCACTAATTATAAAATCGTTATTTAATTTTACTAATTTACAATAGGGTGCTTTGGTAAGTTGTTGTAATTTTATAAAAATGCTAAGTGGGTCAATCTCCACATTGTTTGCAAAAAACTCAATACAATAATTTAGTTCGTAAATATTGCCTTGCTGTATGTGTTGTTTTAATTGGTTTACCTTTTGTATATACTGTTGCTTGCCTGTATTTGCTTTTAAAAGTATGGGCGCGTTACTTTTATTAGTAGCTACATTTAAATTTATTAAACGTTTATTTACAGCATTATAAAATTGTGATATTGGTTTTTGAGTGGCGCCATTTATGTATGGTAAAATACAAAATTGTAAACCATTATTTTTTTTGTTTGGAGTTAATTCGAGTAACTCTGCAAAAAAGTTATTTTTTACATTTAAAGTCAATATATAATTGCTACTAACGTTAAAATTTGCTTCCACTGGGTAAAATTACATTAAAAATGAGTGAAAGAGTAAAAATATTGAGTAAATAATTTGCAATTAAACTATATATACAAATTACTTGTGATGATGATGAATAACTCAATATACTCCATTCACGCCAGTAATTAGTTTATTTACGGATAAAACAAGTCATTTCATCGACTTGTTTATTAAATGCAAGTATTTCATTTTACCTTGTATTAAAATATTTTCAGTTATGAAAAAACTATTCCTTCCTTTAATTTTTGCTTGTGCTTTAACACATACTATTTTAGCCCAAAATGTAGCTATAAATGCTACAGGGGCAGTGCCTAATACTAGCGCTATGTTAGATGTTGCAGCTACAAACAAAGGCGTTTTAATTCCCAATATAAATTTAACAAGTGCAACAGATGCTGTAACTATTCCAACTCCAGCAACTGGCTTATTAGTTTACAATACAAACACTGGTTTAACTTGTGGTGCTGGATACTATTACAATTCTGGCACGCCAGTTTCGCCAGCTTGGTTGTGTTTTAAAAAGCAACAACAGGTAA
This sequence comes from Bacteroidota bacterium, assembly GCA_043746065.1. Classification (GTDB taxonomy): domain Bacteria; phylum Bacteroidota; class Bacteroidia; order B-17B0; family Aurantibacillaceae; genus Aurantibacillus. The sequence continues at coordinate 4,743 of JAYTRS010000079.1, forward strand.
TACAACTATATGGTACAGCAGGTAGGTTAAATGTAAGTTCTAATGTAGCAGCACTTCAACCTGGGCTTACAACTAATATTGTTATTCCTACAGGGCAAACAGCACAAATAACTGTAATTGGCGATATCGGTATTCGTAATGTTGCCACAACTTCAAGTGCTTACTCCATAGTAGATGGAATTATTTACTTAAATGGCGCATTTTTACCATTAGGTGGGTGGAATAGAAAGGAAACGCTTAACGGTACAAGTCAAAATGCTTTTGGGGTGCTTCCTTTATCTGCTACATTTACGGTTGGTGCTGGAACCCATACAATTGAGATAAGAACCGCACGTTTTGGAGGTACTGTAAATGTTGATATTGGAGGTAACTGTGCCGTTGATACGAATTGTGGTGAATTTACAATTTTTGTAAATTATCAATAAATAATATTATTTTAATTATTATGAAAACATTTCTTATACTGTTAATTATTTTGTACTCTAACTCTTTGTTTTGCCAAGATGCATCAACAAAAAATGCAGTTTCTGCTGTAAGCCTTAACGTATTAACTGTCGGAATATCCGACTCAAATAGCAAAAGCCAAACCCAAAGTGTTATTGCAAACAGTTCAGATACTACAAAAACTGGAAATTTAAGAGACAATAGAAAAAGAGCAATTAGTTACGGAGAAGAAATTGATCGACAAAAAAAAATAAATACAGAAGGTAAATAATGAAATTAATTTTTAAAATAATTATTTTACTATTTGCTTTTAGCAATAGTCTTTATAGCCAAGGCATATTAAATAATGGCGCACATATCACATTTGTGGGTGCAGGTCAAATATATATTGCTGGTGGTGCAGCTGGCAGTTATTTAAGTCAAGCAGGTGGATTAATAGACCCAAGTGCAGCAGGTATATTAACCTTAGAAGGTGATTGGACAAACAATTCAGCTAATACAGGCTTTACTAGTGATAATGGAACGGTAGTAATGAATGGAGCTGCCCAATCTATTAATGGTAGTAATTCAACTACATTTTATAATTTAACATTATTGGGCACTGCCGGAAGTACCAAAACTCAAAATGTAAATACATCAGTTGGTGGTGTTACCACTACAAATGGGGTTTTATCTGTTGGTTCAGATATTTACAACTTAAATTCGCTTATACTTACTATTACAAACCCAGCAATAGCGGCAGTAACTTTTGGTACTGGCTATGTTTTAAGCGAAATAAATGCAGCTGTAAACCCAAGCATAATGCGTTGGAATATGGGAGCTGTAACGGGCGCCCACGTTTACCCATTTGGTGTGGCGGGTACGCAAATTCCGTTTACGTTTAATAAAACTACTGCAGGCGCTACAAATGTGGATGTTAGTACTCGCTCAACAGCAGTAAGTGATAATTTACCATGGGCTGGGGCAAGTAATGTTTCTGCCGTTGGTTTTATGTTTTGCCCTAATTTAGCCATATCGGGTAATCCTTGTGCTGTAAATTCGGTAATTGATAGATGGTGGGATATTACACCAAGTGCAGCCGTAACAGCCAACGTAACTTTTAGTTACCGTGCTAGCGAAAACACATTAAATGTTCCCTATAACACAGGTAATATTGGCGCCCAATTTTGGGACGGCAGTAATTGGAATGGAAATAATGCTACCATTGGTAGTGCTTTAGCTGTTAGTTCAGGCGTTGGTGCCGTTACGGCATCCGGTTTAAGTCAATTTTGCCCATATGTACTATCTTCTTTTTTAGTGCCTTTACCAATTGATTTAATAAATTATTCTGCAATTTGTAAGGGTAATTCATCAGTGCAACTTAATTGGAGTACCTCTTCTGAAAGCAATAGTGCTTATTTTGATATTATGAACAGTAGAGATGGGATTAATTTTACAAAAATTGCTTCGGTTAATGCTGTAGGAAACTCCTCTGCAATAAATAATTATGCATATACTGTTGTAAATAAAACAGGTTTAGGAAATTATTACCGATTAAAAATGGTAGATAAAGATTTAACTGCACGCAACTCTAAAATAGAATTTGTAAGTGATAATTGTGATGTTAAAGAAGAAATACCAAATTTATATTATAACCAACAAAATGGCATTGTTATTACTACCACCAGTAAAAATGCTACCAACTATACTTTAACAATTTTTGACGCTGCAGGAAAACTAATTCGCGAAAGC
>JAYTRS010000080.1:0-6904 GCA_043746065.1 Bacteroidota bacterium
GCACCAATACTAATATTGAAGAAACTTTAAAAGTTGATTACAAAAAAGTATGTGGCGTAAAATTATTTTTAGGTTCAAGCACTGGCGATATGCTGGTTGATAACGAAAAAACAATAAATGATTTTTTTTCAAAATTAAACTGTTTAATAGCCACTCATTGCGAGTACGATCCTCTTGTGAAGGAAACTCAAACACGAATTATAGCTGAGTATGGTCAGGATTTACCTGCTTACTTTCATCCCATCATTCGTAACGAAGAAGCCTGTTTTAAATCATCTTCATTTGCAGTTGAATTAGCAAAAAAACATAATACACGTTTACATGTTTTACATATTTCAACCGCTAAAGAATTAAGTTTATTTACTAATAAAACACCTTTAAAACAAAAACGTATTACTGCCGAAGCCTGCATACATCACCTTTGGTTTAGCGACGATGATTATAAAACAAAAGGTAATTTTATAAAGTGGAACCCATCGGTAAAAACACAATACGACCGTGATAAAATTTTTGAAGCTGTTTTAAATAATACAATTGATGTAATTGCTACCGACCATGCCCCACACACCTTAGAAGAAAAAATGCAACCCTATTTACAAGCCCCAAGTGGTGGGCCATTAGTGCAACACAGCATTTTAGCTATGCTAGATTTTTATCACCATAAAAAAATAAGTTTAGAAAAAATTGTTGAAAAAATGAGCCATCATGTTGCTGATTTATTTAGAATTGAAAAGCGTGGTTATATTAAAGAAGGTTATTTTGCAGATTTAGTTTTAGTAAATTTAAATAAGCCGCAAACCGTTAGTAAACAAAATTTATTATACAAATGTGGTTGGAGCCCCTTTGAAGGCCACACATTTAAAAGTACTATTGAAAAAACCTTTGTTAATGGACATTTAGTTTATGATAATGGTACTTTTAATGAAGTACAAAAGGGTAAACGCTTGCTATTTAATATCTAAAATTTTTACTAAAAAAACATCTAACTATGAAAAAAATAATCATTTTAATTTTTGCCACTACCTTTTTATGCAGTTGTAATTCTGATTCTAAAAAAGCAGAAAGCGAAACTGCTAGCCAAAATAAAGATGCACAGTTTAATGCTTATAAAGAGCAATTTGTGTTATCGCTTTGGAAATTATACCCTAATTGGGCCAGTGGTCAGGGTTTTCATAATTACGATAGTGTGCTAATTATTCCTAATGAAGCACAACGAAATTTAGAATTGGCATTCTCAAAAAATAATTTAGACTCTTTAAAAAATTATCCTTTAGCTGCTCTATCAAATAATAATAAAACAGATTATTATATGATAGAAAATCAGTTAAAAAGTATCGAATGGTCAATTAATCATTTAAAATCCTATGAATGGAATCCAAGCGATTATAATGTTTGTGGCGTTTTTGCCGAAATGCTAAATAATAATTACGATTCGTTAGATGTGCGACTGCATAATTTTGGTTTAAAATTAAAAAATGTACAAGCATATTATGAGGAAGCAAAAAAACAAATTAAAAACCCAACCATTGAGCATACTGAATTAGCAATTTCTCAAAACCTAGGCGGAGCAAGCGTTTTTACCGATGATGTAAAAAATGCTTTGCTAAAAAGTAAATTACCAGCAGCCGAAAAAAAACAAATTGAAACCTTAGCCAATCAAAGTTTTGAAGCCGTAAATAATTTTGCAAAATGGTTAAAAGAGTATAAAAATATCTCTCCCCGCAGTTTTAGATTAGGGAAAGAATTATATGCTCAAAAATTTGTATTTGATATTCAATCGGGCTACAGCGCCGATCAAATTTATCAAAAAGCTATTGAGCATAAAAAAGATTTACATCAAAAAATGTTTGTTTTAGCAAACGAATTATGGGAACAGTATATCCACAATCCCGAAAAACTAACCGTTGGTGGCAAAGGATTTACCAAAAAACCAACCGATACACTTACTTTAATAAAACAAGTAATTGATGCGCTGTCGCTTCATCACGTAAGTGCCGACTCCTTCCAAATAGCTATTGAACAACAAATACCAGTTTTAGTAAATTTTATAAAAAAGAAAAATTTAATTTTTATCGATTCTACCAAACCATTAGTTGTTCGTAAAGAACCAGCATATATGGCAGGTTTGGCTGGAGCTTCAATTTCATCACCTGGGCCTTATGATAAAAATGGCAATACGTATTATAATGTGGGGAGTTTTGGCGGTTGGGATAAGCAACGAACCGAAAGTTATTTACGCGAATACAATCACTATATTTTACAAATATTAAACATTCATGAGGCCATACCAGGGCATTACACACAATTAATTTATGCAAACCAATCGCCAAGTATTATAAAAGCAATTTTTGGAAACGGTGCTATGGTAGAGGGCTGGGCAGTGTATACCGAGCGTATGATGTTAGAAAATGGATATCCTAATTTAACATCAAATGAAAGCAGTAAAGAAATGTGGCTCATGTATTATAAATGGAATTTACGTACTACTTGTAACACCATTTTAGATTATGGAGTACACGTAAATAATTTAAGTAAAGAAGATGGAATTAATTTATTAACCAAACAAGCTTTTCAGCAACAAGCCGAAGCCGAAGGTAAATGGCGCAGAGTAAGTTTAAGCCAAGTGCAGTTGTGCAGCTACTTTACAGGCTATACCGAAATTTATGATTTTAGAGAAGAACTAAAGAAACAACAAGGAGAAAAATTTAACTTAAAACAATTTCACGAACAATTTTTAAGTTATGGCAGTGCCCCAGTAAAATATATTAAAGAGTTAATGACGAAAAATTAAAGGCCTGTTTAAAATATATTTTATTTATTTAAACTTTTTAAAACGTTAATTGTTTGCGTAAGCATATCATTTGTAAAATCTAAGTGCGTAACCATACGAATAGTGTGTTTGCCAAAAGCTGCAATTTTAATGTGTTGTTGCGCTAACTGATTTTGAAATTCATCGCCAGTAATTAGCTCTTTTTTTAAATTAAAAATTACAATGTTGGTATAAACGGGCAATACACTTTCAATATAATTTAGTTTTAATAACTCACTTTCTAACTGTTTTGCTTTTAAATGATCATCTTTTAACCTAGCCACATTATTTTTTAAAGCAAATAATCCGGCAGCCGCCAAAAAACCTGCTTGGCGCATACCTCCACCAAATATTTTTCTAACCCGTCGGGCTTGCTTTATAAAATCGGTAGTACCAAGTAATAGCGAACCTACGGGCGCACCTAACCCTTTAGATAAACAAATAGAAATTGAATCAAAACAATTACCAACGGCACTCGGAGTTTCATTCGTTTCTTGAAGTGCATTAAAAATACGCGCGCCATCTAAATGCAATTTTAAATGATGTTGTTTACACAGCGCTGTAATATCTTGAGTTTGTGCCACGGTATAATAGCTTCCACCAGCCCTATTTACGGTATTTTCTAAACATACTAAACTTGTTTTGGTAAGCCAATCAAAATCACCATTAATTGCGGGTTCAATTAATTGGGCGCTTAACCTCCCCTCGTTACCTTGTATTAATTTTGCTTGTACACCTGAGTTAAATGCAATTCCTCCACCTTCATAATTAAATATATGAGAGTTTACATCGCAAATTAATTCGTTGCCAGGTTGTGTGTGTACTTTAATAGCAATTTGGTTTGTCATGGTGCCACTTGGGCAAAATAATGCACTTTGTTTGCCAAATAAATTAGCAGTGTAATTTTCTAATTCGTTAATGGTAGGGTCTTCGTTAAAAACATCATCGCCAACTGGGGCTTGCATCATTGCTTGTAGCATATGTGCCGATGGCTTTGTAACTGTATCGCTTCTTAAATCTATTTGTAATTTAGTCATTAGTTGTTAAGGGGTAGTTAGTAAATTTGTAGTTATGACAAATAAAAAAGCGTTCTTAAAAAAATTAAGAACGCTTTTAAAAAATTATATTCTAAGAATTAATTAATAGTTTAAATCCTTTGCCGTGTATATTAATAATTTCAACTTTAGTATCGTCTTTTAAATATTTACGGAGTTTTGCAATGTAAACATCCATGCTTCGTCCGTTAAAATAATTATCATCGTGCCAAATAGATTTTAGAGCAAAATTTCTATCCAATACATCGTTTTGATGAACGCATAATAAACGCATTAACTGGCTTTCTTTGGTAGTTAATTTATGTTCAACGCCATTGTTCTGCAACACTTGTTTTTCAGAATTAAATTGATAATTTCCAATTTTATAATTTACTTCTTCGCTTTCGGTACTTCGTACTTTATTACTACGACGCATTACTGCAGTAATACGCGCTAAAAGCTCTTCCATACTAAATGGTTTTGTAATATAATCGTCGGCTCCTGCACTAAAACCTTCAATAGTATCTTCTTTCATGCTTTTAGCAGTTAAAAATATTATTGGCACATTTTTATTGGCTACTCTAATTTCTTTAGCTAAGGTAATTCCGTCTTTAACAGGCATCATTACATCTAATAAAAGCAAATCAAACGAACCCTTAAAAAAAGCATCAGCACCTTTACTACCATCCACGGCTAGCTTGGCATCAAAACCTTTAGCCTCTAAGTAATCTAATAATAAGGGCCCTAAACTTGGGTCGTCTTCTACAAGTAAAATTTTTGTTTTAATAGTGTCCATAATTTTATAATTGTTAAATTATTAATTAAAGGTAAGCACTAACTGTACCCATTTAACAGTTTTAACATTTATTTACATATTTATTTTAATTATAACACTGTTTTTAGAGTAAATAAAATTTGGATAACTTAATGAAGCAAGTATTTTTTACAGTATAATATAAATGTTTATCTTGCTTTTTTATTTAAAAAATTATGCAAAAAATTATTGAACAAGCTTGGGAAAACCGAGAATTATTGAAAGATGAAACTGTTATAAAAACAATTCACACCGTTATTAATTTATTAGATAAAGGCGAAATTAGAGTGGCAGAGCCAAAAGCCGATGGTACTTGGCAAGTAAACGAATGGATTAAAAAAGCAGTTATTTTATATTTTCCAACGATGCCTATGAAAATTATGCAAGAAGGCCCTGAACAGTATTATGATAAAATTCCTTTAAAATTAAATATGCAAGAAGCTGGTATCAGAACAGTACCGGGCTCGGTTATAAGATATGGAAGCTATTTGGCAAAGGGTGTAATTTGTATGCCAAGCTTTGTAAACATAGGCGCTTATGTAGATAGTGGCACCATGGTAGATGCTTGGGCAACCGTTGGAAGTTGCGCACAAATTGGTAAAAATGTGCACTTAAGTGGAGGTGTAGGAATTGGGGGTGTATTAGAGCCAGTGCAAGCTGCGCCAGTAATTATTGAAGACGATTGTTTTATTGGTAGCCGTTGTATAGTAGTAGAAGGCGTGCGAGTTGGTAAAGAAGCTGTATTAGGCGCCAACGTAGTACTAACCCAAAGTACCAAAATAATAGATGTTAGTGGTGAGAAGCCAATAGAAACAAAAGGCTATGTGCCCGAACGAAGTGTGGTAATACCTGGTAGCTATACTAAACAATTTTTGGCTGGAGAATTTCAAGTACCCTGTGCTTTAATTATTGGTAAGCGTAAAGCAAGTACCGATTTAAAAACATCGTTAAATGATGCATTACGAGAGCATAATGTGGCTGTTTAGAATTAAAAAAGAGAACAATACTTTAAAGACCTTCTTTTATTTTTAAAAATAGAAGAACGTAATAAACTTAATTAAGCGGGTTGATGGTATTTTATGATGTTTAATCAACTATTTTTTCGGTAATTAATTGGTGTAATTGTTTTTTAGTGCCATTATAAATAGCAATTATAAAGGCATCTTTAATGTTATTTTTTTGTACAATATCTAATAAAGCAGTGGCTTCATTGTACGTTTTGTAATTACCCATAGTAAAACGTGTTATATGGTCATCATCCGTTTGTCTAATAATTTTAGGTAAACTGATGGCACTATTATAACTAAAATTTTCAAATAACTTAAAAGCGCCCACTTGTACTTTATAGGTTAAATTATCTTTAATAAAATTACCATACTTTGTAGCAAATGCTTGTTTATCAAAACTTAAATTGTTTTTAATGGATGCCTTAAGTTCGCTAATTCTTTTATCATACGCGGGGCTAATAAAATCGGCAAATACGTTTAATACTAAAAACGAATCAATGCCTTCGGTTGTAATTTCTAATATTTGTGGTGGAAATTGATTTACTTTTACAACAATTTCGTAACTATCTCCAGCAGCAAGATTTGATAAAAATTTGCCACTTTGTTTATTTGCGTTAAGCTGTATATTATGTCGTTTGTTTTTAAGTAATGAGTGTATTTCTATTTCGGCTTCGGTAGGTTTATTATCAATAGTTACTAAACCTTCTAATTGTAATAATGAAATTGGTTTACCCGGTATGCCAGGTTCTACACTATAAATATCTTGTTCGCCTTTACCTCCTTGTTTGTAGGATGAGTAATATCCTTTTTTGCCATCGGCACGTACCGTAAAATATTTATCATCGTTATCGGTATTTATTGGTGGGCCTAAATTGTATGGTTTTTGCCATTCGTTATTTTTAGAATCGCTTCTAAATACATCGTAACCTCCAATACTATTTGTATTGTTTGACGAGAAAAACAAAATACGACCATCGGCAGTTACAAAGGGTGCATCTTCGTCAAACTTAGTATTTATAGTAGCTCCTAAATTTTTAATATTTCCCCAGGTATTTTCTTTTAATTTTTCGGCGCTATATAAATCTTTTCCACCAAAACCTCCTTTACGTTCGCTCACAAAAATTATTTTGTTTTCGTGTGGCATAAAACAAGCACTACCCTCCCAAGCACTTGTATTTAAGCCTACTTGTAAAATAGGACGTGTCCAAGTATCGCCCATTAACTTGCTTAAATATAAATC
>JAYTRS010000081.1:0-19932 GCA_043746065.1 Bacteroidota bacterium
AAAAGCTTCAAAACCAATGGCATTAGCAATAGGTATATGGTTTAAAAAATCTTCTGAATAGGCATTTACACCTACTTCAAAATTGCCATTATTTAAAAAATTACCTGGTATTTCACAAGTAATGCTATAATTACCTATACTATACGTTAATGTTTCAAAACCAATTTCAGTATTACTAATTGCTCCAAAAATTATTTGTTCATCGGGGGTATGAAAGCTAATTGAAAATATTGGTTTTGCGTTTTCTCGTAAAACTTCAAAATTTATTTTAATAAAAAGAGGCTGCGATAATACAGCTGCCTTTAATTCTTTTTCTTCTACATCTGTTAGCTGAATAGAGTTTATTTTTATATCTTCATTTGCAGGTATATTTTCTATTTCAAAATATTTGTTGTGAGTGGCTTTGGTTTTTTCGCCAAAATATAAAACAATTGCTTTATCAACATTACCTTCATAAGTAAGTTTGCCATTTTCTAAAAAAACAGCTTTAGTACAAAGATTTTTTACGGCTATGGCATTATGACTTACAAATAGTACGGTTCTTCCCTGTCCTGCAACATCTTTCATTCTACCCAAACATTTTTTTTGAAAGTCGGCATCTCCCACCGCTAAAACTTCATCAACAATTAAAATATCAGGGTCTAAATGCGCAGCAACTGCAAAAGCAAGTCTTACATACATTCCTGATGAATAGCGTTTAACGGGGGTGTCAATAAAACGTTCAACCCCACTAAAATCAACAATTTCATCAAATTGAGCTTTAATTTCACTTTTACTCATCCCTAAAATAGCACCATTTAAAAATATATTTTCACGCCCTGTTAACTCAGGATGAAAACCTGTGCCTACTTCTAATAAACTTGCTACCTTACCTTTAATTTTAATTTGCCCTGATGTTGGTGCAGTAACACGTGATAAAATTTTTAATAAGGTTGATTTTCCAGCTCCATTTTTTCCAACTATTCCTAAAACTTCGCCACTTTGAACATCAAACGAAACATTTTTTATTGACCAAATTTGATCGCTTTCTGTTTGTTTATTATAATACTCTTCTTCCTTACCTTTTAGTTTGGCAATTAAGTGCTTTGCATCGTCTTTTAAACTACCACTTGATATGGTACCTAAATTATAAACTTTACTAATATTTTCAACTTTAATTACTGTACTCATTATACTGTGTCCATAAAATTTTTCTCGACTTTATTAAAAATAACAGCTCCTATAAAAAAAACTATTAAAGAAAAAGTCGCACTATAAATTAACGATAATCCATCAAAATGTCCAGAACCAATATATAGGTATCTAAAATTTTCGACAATGGATGTTAAAGGATTTAATTTAATTACCCATTCATACTTACCCCAAAATGACGCGGGATAAATTACTGGAGTTAAATACATTAAAAGCTGAATACCAAATCCCAAAAAGTGAGTTAAGTCGCGATACTTAGTTGTTAAAGATGATATAATAATACCAAAACCAAGTCCCATTAATGCCATAATTAATAGTAACAAGGGCGTAATAATTAAAGCTAACCAACTTATATGAATTAAGTTTGAAGACGCTAAATAATAGAGCATAAAACAGGCAAAGATGGCGAATTGTATTATAAATCTAATTAAGTTTGATATTACTGCTGATATAGGAACGATAAGCCTTGGAAAATAAATTTTTCCAAATATGGCAGCGTTGTTTGTAAACGTGTTAGAGGTATTACTCATACATACTGAAAAAAAATTCCACATTACAATGCCCGATAAATAAAAAAGCGAAGTTGGACTACCATCTGTTGGTAGTTTTGCAAAACTACCAAATATTAGAGTATATAATACAGTAGTTATTAGCGGCTGAATAATATACCAAAACGGACCTAATATTGTTTGTTTGTATTGTGTTACGAAATCGCGTTTTACAAAAAGCATTAGTAAGTCACGGTACTGCCAAATTTCATTTAAATTTAAACTCAACAATTTTGCTTTTGGTTTTATTACTAAATCCCAGGTTTCATTATTTTCTATTTTTTTATTCATTTGCAAAATTTAATCTTTATACTTTAAATCTCTGTATTTTAAAAAAGGTTTTTCTATATAAGTATATGAAAAAAATGCAATTACATAAACTAGAATCCAATATATAAAATATAATAATAATTTAATTTTTTCACTATAAATTGTTTGAGCATAGTTTTTTAATGGGATTGCCATTAGCGAATTATGGAATAGATACATAGAGTAAGATAATTTACTGGTTAAACTTACAAATTTTGTAAAAAAATTTTGCTTTGGTTGCCAACTATCTAAAAAAGGCAATGTTAAAGCAACAGCAATTGAATAAATTAAAAAGTAAGGTACGTAAGCAAAAAATCCTTGTGGAATAGTTCCGTTAAATATCCAGGTTCTATCTAATAAAATCATAAATAATAATCCAATAAGTAAAGTTATTATTATTATTTTTTTATTCTCCCAAATTGAGTTATAAAATATTTTTATGTATGCAGCGAATACACCTATCGCTAATGAGTCTAGCCTTTCTGGAATTACGATTCTAAAACGCGTATTCCATTGGGTTAAAGAAAATTGATCTTCAGGAAGACGATGAAATAAAAATGCCCTAAATATAAACGAAAATACAATCATTAAAATTAATGAGCTTATGAAAATAAATTTAGTATCTTTTCTTTTAGTAATGTAACTTACGCTTATTAATATAATTGGAACGGTTAAATAAAAATACTCTTCAATAGATAAACTCCAAGCTTCAGAAAAAAACCGATGATCACTATAAGGGGGTATCATGTTTTGTATAAACGCAAAATGCTTTAGCATATCGCTCATACTAAAATCATACTTAAATATGTATAGCATAAAAATGATATTAACAAGTAACGCAACTATATATACAGGAAGTGTTCTCAACCACCTTCTCATCCAAAATTTTTTAATATCTAGTTTCTGATGTTCTTTATAATCATTTATTAATATAGTACCTATCAAAAACCCTGACAATACAAAAAATAAATCAACACCATCAGTTAAGCCAAGGTATTGTAGTTTATTCCCTAATTTTTGTGAGATATACCTGCCGTGCCCTTCTATTACAGTAAATATAGCAATAAACCTTAATAAATCTAAACCCCAACGCCTTTTACTTTCAATCATTTTATTCTTCAATTACTAATTCTCTATTCGGAAAATTTATTAAAACTCCCATTCCTTTTTTACTATATACCGCCATACTGCCAATAGCAGCAGCATTTGCATTGCTTTGATATAAGATTTTCTTTAAATCATCTACACTACCACAGCCACCACAAGCAATTATGGGCACCTCAATGGCATTTAAAATTTGTTCGGTAGTTTGATAATCGTAGCCTTGCCAGGTGCCATCGTTATCAACGCTTTGAAGCATTATTTCGCCAACACCAATTTCTTGTACCAAATAGTTTGTATAATCAATTAATGATAATTGTATTTTATTTCCAATATATGAATAAGGGGCTTTTGTACCTAAGAATGATTTTTTAAAATCAATACAGCCCACTACCGCCTGTGCACCATAACTTGTAATTACTTTTTTTATAAGTTGAGGGTTTTCTTGTATTAATGAATTAATTATAACTTTTTCAACTCCAATTTTAAATAAAGTTACAAAATCATCGTAAGTTTTTACACCACCACCATAAGCAAATGGCATAAATGCTTCGCTAGCCACATCGGCAATTTTATCAAAATTTGGCTTACGTTTTTGTTTAGAGGCGTTAATATCTATTAAAATTAATTCGTCAACTTCTTTATCGTTATATATTTTAATGGCATTAATTGGGTCGCCAATATAGGATGGGTTTTTAAACTTAACGGTTTTAACTAACCCGCTTCCATCGTATAATAAACAAGGTATAATGCGTTTTAAAGCCAAAATATAAATGGAAGATGGAAGATGGAAGATGGATCGTAAACATTGTTTTATAGATTTGCAAAATTTTGTAACAGTTGCATACCAAATTTTAAACTTTTTTCGGGATGAAATTGCGCGCCATAAATGTTATTTTTATTTACCATACATGTAAAGTCAAGCCCAAAATTTGTAGTGGCCAATGATTGTGTTTTATCTAAACAATTTACATAATACGAATGCACAAAGTAAAACCTGTTTTTTGTTTGAGTACTAATTAATGGGTTTTGTTTTTGTACGTTAATATAATTCCAACCCATGTGTGGTACTTTTAATTTTAATTCGGGTGGTAAATTAAATTTTATGGTTTCGGCATCAATCCAACCCAAGCCTTTTTTTTTACCTTCATAGCTTTGTTTAGTAAGTAATTGCATGCCTAAACATATTCCTAAAACTGGTACTTTTTCAACTAATGCTTTTTGGTTTAAGGTTGGTATTAGGTTTGATAGTTCTAAATTACGCATGCCTTCATCAAAAGCCCCAACTCCCGGTAATACAATTTTGGTGGCTTTTTCAATCACCATTTTATCGCTCGAGATCATCACATCTTTAACACCAATTTTTTTAAACATGTTTAAAACAGATGCTAAATTACCAATACCATAATCAACAATTACAATCATTAAAATTTATTTTGTTTATACCACTCTATAGTAAGTTCAATACCCTCTTCTAAGCTAATGGTTGGGTTGTAATTTAATAATTGTTTAGCTTTTGTAATGGAAGCAAAACTATCTTTAATTTCGCCAATACGAGGAGGCATGTGGTTTGCATTTATTTTTGAATGTAATTTTTGTTGTATAAATGCATATAAGTTATTTATACTTTTTGTAGAGCCATACGCAATATTATACACTTGATTTAAAGCGTTTTTATTTTGTGTAGTTGCCGCTAGTAAATTGGCATTTACCACATTATTTACAAAGGTAAAATCGCGTTGGTTTGTGCCATCGCCAAAAATATGCGATTGTTTATTATTTAAAATATTATTTATAAATATAGGTATTACTGCTGCGTAGGGGCCATTTGGGTTTTGTTTAGGTCCAAACACATTAAAGTAACGCAAACCTATAATTTGTAAATTATATAAACTTGCAAATACATTTGCATACAATTCGTTTGTTTTTTTACTAACAGCGTAGGGCGAAAGCGGATTGCCAACGTGTTCTTCTGTTTTTGGTAAGGTTAAATCATCACCATAAACAGAGGATGAAGATGCATATACAAAACGCTTTACAAGGTTTTGTTTTGCTGCCTCCAACATATTTATAAAACCTGTAACGTTTGTGTTATGAGTATCTAAAGGTTTTTCAATACTACGTGGTACGCTTCCTAAGGCTGCTTGATGTAAAATAAGATCACAATTTTTAGTTGCCTTTAAACAGGTATCAAAATTTGTTATATCGCCTTTAATAAAATTAATTTTACTTAAATGTTGTTCAATATTTGATAAAGAGCCAGTTTGTAAATTATCTAAAACGGTTATATTTGGGTGATTTATGGATACTAAATAATCAACAATATTACTGCCAATAAAACCTGCGCCTCCTGTTATTAAAATTTTTTGGGTAAGTAATTCAGTCATCACGTTATTGTTTTTGTAAAATTTCGGCGGGTACTTTTATGGTTAAACTAAAGCCTATACTTTCAATTAAAATATAGTACAGGGTTTGGTTTACTTTTGTTTTTATAATGCCTTTGTGGCCTTTAAATGTACCTTGGGTAATTAAGGTAGCTTGCCCAATATCAAAGTTGGTATCAAATTTCCCTTCGGCATAATAGCCTTTTTCTTCAATGGATTTTAAAATTTCAATTTCAATATCTTTAATAATGGCATCAGTACTGTTTAGCCTTACGTATTGTATAACGCCGTTTACTTTAAATACCAAGTCTCTGTTTTGATGATTTGTTTTTACAAATACATACCCGTTTATTAAGGGAGAGATAATTGTTTTTTTTCGGTCGCTCCATTGTTTTTTTTCGGTTTTTAAGGGGATATAACTCTCTAAACCTAAATTTTGTAAAGCCAAGGCTACTTTTTTTTCGGAGCGTGAGGCAACGTATAGGGCTTTCCAGTTCAATTTAATTTTAAATTTTTAAATGCTAAATGGTGAATGATTGTATTTAATAAATTTAGCATGTTACTTTTTTATTTATATTTAAAATTTCTCATTTAACATCGCCTTTACACAGCTTCGCCACCTCAGTCACATAACTAAGTTTTTAATGTTTTATAAATTTTTATTAGAATAGTGTATAAATACTAAACTCTTAAAAATATAATTTTATATATTACTCCAAATTAAAAGCGGATTTACATCGCGCTCTTTAATTTTTTCTATATCAAATTCACCTTCTGTATAAACAATGAATTTAATTTTTTTATTTATCTTTTTTTCAGCCTTCGCTATTAAATCTACTAAGTATGCTTTGTTAATATCTCCTACTAAAACCATATCAATAATATCCGTATCTAAGCCCTTAGATAGTTTTCCCACTAAATACACTTTTTGGAGTTTACCAATGCGTTTTAAGGTATAATCAATAATATAGTCAATTCCCACTATTTTTTTTACAATGCTATTTATTTCGGTAAATAAGGGGTGAGTAATATTGGCTTTAAATATTTTTTTATTGCCTTGTAAAAAAGAGGTTAAGAAGCCGGCTTTTTCAAAGCGGTTTAACTCAATTCGAATAGAGTTGCTAGATTCTCCAAACTCTTCTTCTAAGCCCCGTAAATAGGAGGTAGAGGTGTTGTTTAAAAAAAATTTTATTAAAATTTTTACCCGCGTTTTAGAAGATATGAGTGCTTCAATCATTTATTGAGTAATAAAATTACTCATTATTGTTTAATGTGCCAAATTATTTTTTGTAACCATAACCTTTACCATACCCATAGCCATACCCATAGCCATAACTGTAGCCGTAGCCTTGGTAATAGTAACGCTTGCCCACACGGTTAACACCATTTAATACTAATAGCATGTTTTTAATATTATTATCGGCAATAATATTTTCAATAAAAGTAATTACTTTTTTAGAACTGGTTCGGGTATTTAAAACAAAAATGGCAGAATCAACGTATTGAATTAAGTAAATAGAATCGGATAAAATACCAGCTGGTGGGGTATCAATAATTACATAATCAAATTGCTGTTTAGCAGTATCTATAATTTCTTTTAATTTTTCGGATAGTACAAACTCTGAAGGGTTGGGTGGAATAGGGCCACAAAACAAACAAAATAAATTTGGTATTTGAGTGGGAGTTACAATTTCGTCGAAGGTATTTTGTCCAGTAATGCAGGTAGTAATACCAATGGTTTGTAATGGTAAGCCAAAGCGCTTATAAATTCGGGGTTTATGTAAATCTAACTCTAATAATAGGGTTTTTTTACCACTGCGCGCCAAAATACTTGCTAAGTTAATACTGGTAAATGTTTTGCCCTCGCTAGGCGAAAACGAGGTTACTAAGTATGTTTTTGAAGCTTTATCAACATTGGTATACTGTAGGTTGGTTCTAAAATTACGAAACGATTCGGATATTAATGAATTTGGATTTAGCTCCACAGCAATACCCTCAGTTCCAATATCTTTAAGGTATGGAAAAACGCCTACCAAGGGTAAATCAGTTAGTTCTTTTAAATGATCAACAGAGGTAATTTTTGATAAAAAAAATGTTCTTATAATAATTATAATAATAGATACTAAAATACCAAAGGACATTATTTTTTTTTGTATTGCAGCTTTATCAGGCTCTACAACGCCTCTGTCGCGCGGCGATTCAATTATTTTAATATCGGGAATAATACTTGCTTTGGCAATTTTAGTGCTGGCTCGTTTTTGGAGCAAAAAATTATACAATTGCTCATTTACGTTGGCTTTGCGTTGTATATTAAGCACATCGCGCTGTTTACCGGGTATTAATTTTGCTTCGTTTATGTATTTATATATTTCTTTATCAATATTATCGATATTTAAAATGGTGGCTTTTCGTGTATTGTTAATATACACCAATAAATCTTGTTTTACTTTTTTTATATTGGCTTTTAAATCTTTAATTAAAGGGTTGTTTTCTTTTGCTATATTATATACTTTATTTAATTCAATTTGTCTGTTATATAATTCAGCAACAGCTTGGCTCATAAAACCGCTTTTTTCGGCTACAAAAACACCAGGAGGTAAAAATTGAGGATCTTTATCTTCAATAATGTATTTTTCTAAATCAGATAAGGAGGCTAGTTGCAATTGTTGGGTAGATTTTTCATTATCGTAGCGCGAAATTTTATCTAAAAAATCGTTTTGTTCCCAACCTAAATCAATAATAGATTTTTTTTCCTTATAGTTTTGCATAGTATCTTCAATGCTTTTTAAGGAGTAACTAATTTCGTCTAATTGCCTATCAATATATACAATGGTACGCTCGTTAAGCTCAAACTTTGTTTTTAAGCGGTTGTTGGAATACACTAAATTTAAAGTATCTAAAATTAGTACGGCACGTTCAGGTACAATATCCTTTAAATTTACTTCTAAAATGTTGGTGTACTCTGGGTTATTAATAGTCATTTGGCTTTGTAAGGATGAAACCAAATAGTCAGTACTATGAATAGAAAATTGATAAAAAATAGTTTTTAAGGCTTCAACGGTTTCTGTAGAAAAAGTGCCCTCACGCGAAACGGTAATGTTTAAATCAAGGTCAATTAAATCTGTATCAAATTTGCCTTTTTTTGTTTGTTGAATACCGTTTTGCAGAAATGATATTTCGTAATTATTATAATCAATAATTTTAAAATCAAAGGTTTGTTCATAAAACGCCGAATTAATAGAGGTGATTTTTATTTTAAAGGGGATACCTCTAAACTGCTCGGTTTTACGCACTTTTCCAACAATAAAGTACGATACTTGAAGCTTATCCTTTAGTTTATTAACTACCTGATAGGCTAAATCATAAGATTGTAATACCCTAACCTCGTTTAAATTATCAACATACGAACCATAGCTATAAAAACCCTCATCGCTTAATACATTACTTTGGTAATAGGTATCGTTTACTTTTAATAATAATTGAGTACTGGCTTGGTAAACGTTTGTTAAACGGTATACATAAAACGAGCCAATGGTGTATAATATGGGTAAAACCACCAATGGTACCCACCAATTAGATTTAACAATTCGCCATAAAAGACTTAAATCTTTTTGCGATACAATAGCTTGTTTTTTAGTAGCGGCCACAAAAAATAATAAGTAACAAATATAGGTATTTTTATTAAATATTTTTTTTGTGTTGTAATATTTGTATCTTTACGCATCTCAAAATCAATTAAATAAAAAAATGAAGTCACTTTTAATTACTATATTTTGTTTTATTTGTAACACTGTAATTTTTGCAGCGCCTCCACCACCTCCTGGAGGAAGCCCTGGCTGTTGGCCACCACCTTGTGTGCCTATTGATGGAGGCATTGTTTTTTTAATTATTGCTGGTGGGCTTTATGGTATTAAAAAAATTTACGATTTACGTAAAAATCAAAAAACAGTTTCTTAAACTACACGTAAAAAATGAGGGTTTCGTTTAAACAAAATGCCTTTGCAAGGTTTGTTGTTTTAGCATCTGTCATCTATTCTGCGTTATACCTTGTTTACCAATTTATTGTAAAAAAATATACCTTTTACGACCAAAAATTTATAGGCAGTATTATTACTACTGCCGAAAGTTTTATAAAATTACTAGGCTATAAAACCTTTACCGTTTTACAAGATAGAGATTATCAAGTAATTGGTATTGATGGTAGTAATGGCGTTTGGGTGGGGTCTAACTGCAATGCCATTACGTTATTTTCGTTATTTTCGGTTTTTATATTTGCTTATCCTGGGCATCAAAAAAGTAAGCTATGGTTTATACCATTGGGCATTTTACTTATTCATATTTTAAATATTATAAGAGTAATTGCGTTAGTTATAATTGCGTATTACTCGCCCTACAGTCTTAGTTTAAATCATACCTATACCTTTACATTTATAGTATACGCTTTTATTTTTTTGTTGTGGATGATTTGGGTAAACAAATATGCCTCTAAAACAAACCTTAAACAAAACATAAACGCCCATGAAAATTAAATGGTTATTGTTTTTTTTGCTGGTATTTGGCTGTTTTGGCTATTGGCGCGAGTTTTTTTTTGTAAACTTAAATAACATTATGTTTCAAAAATACTATAGTCATACCACGCTACCTATTCCAAACTGTATGTATGTTTTTACTACGCTTTCATACAAAACATTATACTATTCAAAATACATTTATACGCTAATATGGGTACTTGTTTTTTACGCCCTAAGTTATGTGGCCATTATTAAAATATGTTCTCAAAAAAAATTATTAAAATATCTTACTATTTCTTATTTGGTTTTGCTAACTTTAGCCGCAGTAATAATGGCGTATGGCTTACTTATAAACCAACGTTTACAAGATGATGAATATGCCTTTAGCCGATGGTTATTAGGCTTAGCACAATCGCCTATTATTTGCTTAATTTTAATTGCTTCGTATAAGTTATACAATAAATCGTTTCAACATATAAAATAAAGAAGAATATGATAAAAAGAGATAATACTATTTTTAAATTAATTAAAGAAGAAGAACATCGCCAAACCCAAGGTATTGAGCTTATAGCCAGCGAAAATTACGTGAGCAAACAAGTAATGCAAGCCATGGGTAGTGTGCTAACTAATAAATATGCCGAGGGTTTACCATTTAAACGTTATTACGGTGGATGCGAAGTAGTGGATAAGGTAGAGCAATTAGCCATTGACCGCGCTAAACAATTATTTGGTGCTGCGTGGGTAAATGTGCAGCCACACTCAGGCGCACAAGCAAACGCGGCAGTAATGCTTGCTTGCTTAAAACCTGGCGACACCATTTTAGGTTTTGATTTAAGTCACGGTGGGCATTTAACGCATGGTTCTCCTGTAAATTTTTCGGGTAAATTGTACCATGCTACCTTTTATGGCGTTGAAAAAGAAACGGGCTTAATTGATTATAACGCCATTGAAAAAATGGCGAAAACACATTCGCCAAAAATGATTATTTGTGGCGCCAGTGCTTATTCGCGTGATTGGGATTACGAGCGTTTTCGTAAAATTGCCGATATGGTTGGCGCTATTTTATTGGCCGATATATCGCATCCAAGCGGTTTAATTGCAAAAGGTATTTTAAACGATCCTATTCCACATTGCCATATTGTAACTACTACTACTCATAAAACATTGCGTGGTCCGCGTGGCGGAATGATTATGATGGGAAAAGATTTTGAAAACCCCTTTGGTGAAAAAACACTTAAAGGCGAAACAAAAATGATGAGCCACTTATTAGATATGGCTGTTTTTCCTGGTACTCAAGGGGGCCCTTTAGAACATGTGATTGCCTCAAAAGCCATTGCTTATGGCGAAGCACTTACGGATGATTACATGCACTATTGCATTCAGTTAGTAAAAAATGCAAATACCATGGCCAAAGGCTTTATAGATTTGGGCTATAACATAGTAAGTAAAGGTACTAACAACCACATGTTTTTAATTGATTTGCGAAATAAAAATTTAAATGGTAAAGAGGCTTTGGCGGCTTTAGAACAAGTAAATATTACTGTAAATAAAAATATGGTGCCTTTTGATGATAAATCTGCATTTGTTACCTCGGGTATTCGCATTGGTTCGCCAGCAATTACCACACGAGGTTTAAAAGAAAAAGAGTGCTTAAAGGTGGTAGAATTAATTGATACGGTTTTAAAACAAAAAGATAACCCTAAGGAGTTAGCAAAAATTAAAAAGAAGGTAAATACCATGATGGAAAAATATCCATTATTTAAAGATTAAGTAGTTTTTTGAAATATATTTTCTTAATATTTTTTCCGTTTTTGTTGGTTTCACAAAATGATACCGTTAAAAGTCCTAAAAAGTATTTACTAATACCTGTTTTGTTTAAATCACCCGAAACGGGCTGGGCATTGGGTGCATCGGGCGCTTACTATTTTAAAACGACTCCTAAAAACGATAGCACAACACGCTCTTCTATCATTCAATCTATCATTATGTTTACCCAACATGGGCAAAATGTGCAAGCTATTGATGGTACTATTTATCTTCCGCACGAAAAAAATATTTTGTATCTGCAAACCTCACACTCTTACTTTCCCGATTATTTTTGGGGATTAGGACAATACACACAAAATAAATGGAGACAGAGGTATGCTTTTGAACATTTCTTTCTTTTCCCACATATAAAACATAAAGTGAGTAAACATGTTTTTGTAGGTGCTCTTGGCGAGTTTCAATACGTGTATAATGTTACTAAACTTAAAGATAAGTTTAGAACAAAAGATAGCATTGGCATTTTTGATACGACTAATTTTTTAGGTAAAAAAAATTATTTTGTTTCGGGGCTGGGTTTTAGCGTGGGTTACGATACACGCAACAGTACCAATTGGCCCACTAAAGGCATTTTTATACAAACACTTTGTACTGGGTTTAATCAAGTATTATTAAGTAATTTTAATTTAGCCAAAGTAGTTGTTGATGCCCGTTTTTTTAAAACAACATTTTTTAATCAAGTATTTGCATTGCAGTTTTATAATTATGCCATAATAGGGCAGGTGCCTCTGCGAGAGTTTGCAGGCCTTGGCGGCGCTAATAATTTACGTGGATTTTATACTGGGCGTTACCGCGATAATTGTTTTTACAGTTTTATAGGTGAGTACCGAATGCCTATATATAAACGTTTTGCTGGCGTAGTGTTTGGTGGCATAGGCGATGTTTATAATAAAGTAAATGAAATAAATGCGCAATCAATAAAATATAGCTATGGTGGTGGTTTGCGTATAGAATTATTACGTAACGAACGTTTAAATTTACGTTTAGATTATGGCTACTCTGATAATAAGAACAAAGGCTTTTACTTTACAGTGGGCGAATGTTTTTAAATAAGTGAGTATAAATTAGTTTGTGAGAAACAGTTATTCCTTTATAAAGCGTAAAGCCACATTATTAAATAATGCAGCATTTTCGGATAAAACATAGTGTGAAGTTTTTGGAACTATAAATAATTGCGCATTTTTAATTGATTGAAATATTTTAACGGTATGCTCAATTTTTATTTCATCATTATCTCCTGCAACTACCATTGTTGGACATTTAATTTTACCTAATTCTTTAAACGAAATGTTAGGGTAATTAATCATTAAACTATATAGCTTTTTTTCAAATGCAGTAGTACTCTTATCATTTACAATTTGTTTAAACTCTTCTAAATTTTTATAATAATAAACAGTTGTATCTTGTAAAACATTTGCTCCTGAAACAATTATTTTTTTTACTTTTTGGGGATAGTCTTTAGCTAATATTAAACCTATTATTCCACCGTCACTCCAACCAATAATATTTGTTGAATCGATATTTAAATAGGTAAGTAAATTATTTATATCAGATGCTTGAATATCGTAGGTTAATGTTTCATCAGAATCAGTTGAATTGCCTCTACCTCTGCAATCTAGAATAATTACTTGGTATTTACTTTTAAAAAAATCAATTTGATTATTCATGTTTTCAATAGATTGCCCATTACCATGCAATAATAATAGCGGCTCACCTTTACCATATATTTCATAATATAGTTTTACCTTATTTGTTTCGTAAAAATTTCCATTAGTTTTACTTTGACCATAAACAAATAAATTTGAACAATTTATTAAATAACAATTTTCTCCTTTTATACTTTCTTTATATGTAATTATTTTATTTTCAAAATGATTTACAATAACTTCTTTTTTACCAACTCCTAACTTCCATGTTGTAGAATTTTTATTTTCAAAGCTTGAATTATTAATTTCTATGTCTTTCCAAATGCCATTTATTTCGTACTGCAACAAAAAATCATCAAAATAAAACAATCCATTATAGCTAGCAAGTCCGCCAAATGTAATGTCTTTGGCATCCATATCAATTACACCCTCTATGGAATAATAGGCCCATTTATTTGATTTAATAGGGTTATTAGCCATATTCTTAAAAAACCCTACTTCATTATTGATTTTATTTACCCTAAGCCATAATCTAGCTGATGCCACATCATCTTTAACTTCAATTTTTACAGCGGCCTTTAATCTAATTTTTTTCCTTGAAATGATGTAGCATTTATTTTTTGTGAAAAGGCACACCAAGTAGAATTTATTGTATCTATTTTTTGAGAGAATATTGAATGGCTAAAGAATAAAAATAGTATAAGTAACTTATTGTAATTCATAATCTGTTTGATGTTTGTTTTGTTAAAAAAATTACCTGTCCCGTTTTTAAAACAGGACAGGTATTTAAATGTGTTAAAAAAAATACTACGCCTCCACCTCTGTTACAATACTTGGGAAGATACGCACATTACCGGTGTCTTCTCTACGGAATTGGTAGGTGTAACGGTAATGGCTTTCTAAACCTGATTTGTTTGGTAAACCATTAATCATCATAATGTTTCGATTCTTGGCAAATTTTAATAATTCGCGTAAGTAATGGGCGCTAATTTGCCCTACCTCGTCAATTATACAATGTACTTTAAATTCGCTGCTACTGCGGTGGCTACTTTCTTTTATAAATACGTGTAACAAGGTAATATAAATAATGGCCTTTACTAAAATATCGGTTCCGGTACTACCAATGCTATCAATTTTATGTGTCCAACCGGTTTCGTTCATCCCTTCTTTAATGTTGAATTTTAATTCAAATAAATCTTGTAAACGAATTTCGTCCTGCTCTTGTTCTTTAATGGCGGTGCGTAATTGCTCTAATAATTTTACGGCACGTCCACTAATTTCACGTTTTTGCCCCGTTGCAAAATCGGTATTAAATAAGCCTTCGTTATATACTAAGCCGTGCTCTTCTCTAAATTCTTCAATACGTTTTAAAAGCTTATACACTTTATTGTCACTCTCTTCAATTTTAATTTTAATAAATTCAATTAACTTACTTTCTTCAAACTCTGCTTTTTTAAAGTCTTCGCCAATTAACGTGATAATGTGTTGTATTTTTTCTTTTTGGCCACTCAGCTCTTTTACTTTGGTAGCAATACTATCGGTTACTAAACCAATTTGGGTAGCAGTTTCTGCAATACTCAATTCAATTTTATTTTCGTTAATAAACGAACGTAAATTTTGAGCAAAGCGCTCGTATTCGCCTTGTGTAGCATCGTTGCGAATAATAAAATTAAAGTGGTTATCTATTTTAAACTTACCTGCAAACTCATTTACATAACGTTGAAAAGCACCATATTCCTCATTAAAATGCGAATCGTTTTTCAGTAACTGCGTACACAAATCCATAATATTATAATTAGTACGTTTTGGTTCGGCGCGCTCAATAATATCGGCATACTTATTATAAACAGGTGTTTCGCGAAAGTTGTTGCTGAAAAAATTAACACCATTGTTAAACTCAATTAATTCTTCATCAAAGGCACGTTTTTGTTTGTTTAGTTCCATGCGCTTTAAATTAAACTTGCCTGTGTTCTCATCTAATTGCGCACCTAAGTCGTTATTACTTTTTACAAACTCTTCTTTCTTTTGAATTAAGTCAGGTAATTTATCAAATTTTTCGCGTTTATCTTTTAAGTAATCGCTTACAATTTGTGCGTATTGTTCTATGTCTTTTAAAGAAGCTTGTAATTCTTTCATTCTACCTTCCACTTCTTTTAATTGCTTGGCATCAACGCCTTTGCTTTTAAAATTACTTTCTTTTTCTTTGCTTAGTTCATCTTCTTTGGCTTCGTAATCTTTTACTTGATTTTTCTTTTCAACTTCTAACTCGCTAATTTCTGTTTCTTGGCGTTCTTTTAAATCAACTAAACGTTCATCATTAAATATTTTTAGTTTATCAAACTGGTTGTTAAAATCGTTTAATAAATTATTTTTCTTTTTGGTTAATACAGCTAATTCTTCTTCAATTAAATTTAAACGTTGGCGGTTGCTGGTGAGTGATTCTTCTACTTCGCCACCGGCTTTCATTTTCCAATCTTCTAATTCTATCTGTAATTTTTGTTCACGTTTATCCGCTAGTTCAAGAGAGTAGGTGAGTACTTTTAAATCTTCTTTAAATTCGCCTAATTGTTTACCAAATTTATCGGCGGCCAACATTTTTTCTTCGTTATTTGTTGCTTGGTATTTTGTTAAACCTTCTTCTAAATCGCGAATGTGTGCTAAGCGTTCGTTTTTTTCAAATTGGTATTCTTCAATTGATTTTGAAATAACTTCAACATTATCTAAATTTAAACTAATGCCGTAAAGCGTGTTGGCAGTGGCTTCTTTTAGTTCGGGAGAAATATCGGTACGAAATAATAATTTTTCATTTACTACCTTACCAATTGTATTTTGCCAGTTTTTTACATTTTTTTCAAGATAACCATAAAAGGCATCGTGCTGAACATTTAGCTTGGTTTCAATTTCCTTAATTTCGTTTTTTAATTTTATTATTTCGTTATTGGTTTGATTTACCTGATGGGTTAAGGCCGTTTTTAATTTGGTTTCTAAATTTTCCCATTCGCGCTGAATGGTTTGTACCATGTTTTGTTTAATGGCGCGCTCACTTTTGTTTTTGTAACTAACGGCGCGTAATTCAGCTAATTCGTTTTCTAAATTTTTAATTTCTTGTTCATAAAAACGAGTGGTACGAATTACCTTTTCTTCGCTTTTTAATTCGTTAAATTCAATTTGTTTGGCTGTAACTTCTTGAGTTACTTCGTTTACGCTTTCATCACGTTTTTGTTTTAACTCTGCATCGCGTTTATTAAATTCGTTTTTTTGTAATAATTGTAATTCGTTATAATGATTAAAAATTTCGCTGGTACGTGCATTTATTTTATTTACGTAAGCGGCTTTATCGTTACGTAATTGCTCAATTAACGATGAATACTTTAATTCAATATTTGCCACGTTGCTTGTTAAGCTTTCGTATTCGCGACGTGCAATGTTTAATTCTACTTGTAGTTTTTCGCGTTCTGCATTTTTTTCAACGGCTTCGTCAATATTTTTATCTTTGTATTCTTTTAACTTTTTGTTGGCTTCGCGAATGGTGCGGTCGTAAAAGCCAATCTCTTCTCTAATTTCGTTTTGTTTTTCGTTAATGGTATAAAGTTGTTCTTCATGCGCTTTGGTTAATACTTCTAATTCTTCTTCTTTCTTTTTCGCAGCTTCTCGAATGGATTCATTTTGTGTTTCTGCAAAGCGAAGACTACTCCCTAGCTTATCGGCCATTTCCATTTGTGCACCTTTTAACATGTGCACTTGGTCGTATTTTTTATCAATTAACTCAATTAATTGAGTTGTTTCTTTTTTAACGTAGGTTTCAATATCGGTATATTTTTCGTTAAATTGGCGTAACTGTCGTTCTACTTGTTCTAATTTAATAGAAGAATTTTCATTTGTTAAAGAGTTAGCAATAAAATCTTTTATAAAGCGACTATCAATACTGCTTTTAGAACTTAAAAATACGTTGGTAATGGATTTAGGAATGTTTTGATATTTTTCGTTTCCTTTTAATAAATAAAATTTAGAAAGTTGTTTATCCGTCTCCGTTCCAAAAATAATATTACGGTAACGCTCAAAGGTATCAATTTGGTTAGAAACAAAAATGCCCTGTTTTTCAATATTAGAAACAATCTCTTTTATTTTCATCGCCTCATCGTTGCTATTTAAAAAAATATCGGGGTTGTAAGGCGCATCAACAAAACGAAATACTAGTTTATTATGACGGTACACCATTACAAAAAAGTTTTTTTCAGGAGTTGCTATTTCATAAATTAAATATGAATTTTCGTAGCGAAAATAATGCTCTTCAAAACTTTTTTGTGATTGTGCAATACCAAGCCCACGACTGTTAGCACTGTAAAAAAACAAAATAGCACGTTGTAAGGATGTTTTACCAAAGTTGTTTGTGCCCACAAAACAGGTGTTGCCACTTAATTCAATATCGGCATATTTTACATTTGAAATGTTTATTTGTACTATTCTATTTAATATTCTTACGTTTTCCATTTTTAATTTAGTTTTTAATTTTTAGTTTTTAGTGCTTAATTACGTTATGTTTTTTATTAAAAACTTAACACTTAGAACTAAAAACTAATTCAAAATAATTCCACTGCTGTTACTATCTGTTCCTGTTGTTTCTTCATAAATACTAATGGCATTTATCATATCTAACAAATATGTGTAGGCATCTAATACTTTGTAGCTTTCGGTTTGCTCGTCTTCTAGTTCTAAAAAGCTATCACGCGTCATTAAGTTACAAATATCACGCACTTTATTTAAAAGTGTTTCACTACGGTACATTGGTATTTTTTGTAGTTTTTGTTTTAAGCGTACATTGGCATTACACTCTTCTGCAATTTCGCTTGGGCGAAAGCGCGAACCGATGGTGATTTTATTATCCATACTGGCAAATAAATCTATCACATCAATATAACGTTCAAAGGTTTCTAATTTCTGTTCTATTAAACTGTTGGCTTCGTTTAAGCGAGAGAAATAAAAATAATTATTACCTCGTTCAATATTGTAACGAATTACATTAAAAAAGGCTTGAAGTCTATCAAAATTTTCGGGATTATTTATTATGTCGTACAAGCGACTCATATTATCTTTTGATCCGTTACTACTAATAAAATGACCACGTGCCATAATTGCAAAAATATCGTGGGTTTGTTTGGGGAGGTTATAATCTATTTCGTTCATTTTTTATAGTTTTTAGTTATTAGTGTTAAGTTTTTAGCGAGCCCAGTTTATTAAAAACTAAAAACTCAACGTTAAAAACTATTTTGTTACTTTTTCTTTTTTTGTTAAAGGCAATATTAACGTATAGCCTAAACGTTTTTTTACTTTCTCGTTATCTAAATAATCGTGGTAATTTAATCGGTATTTAAAATCTAAATTATTTTGGTATTCCATGGTAATTTCAACAAATAAAGATAATCTATCTTCAAACGTAACATTACCCACCGTTTTAGGAAATTTATAATCTATTAAATATTCAAATAGATTTAATTTTGTTTGATTTAAAAAACGGTCTACTAATTTTTCAACGTCTAATTTTATTTGATTATCAATTATTTGCTCTTTAAAATTACTAGGTAATTTTCCGGCAATCCCTCGCATCATTAAGCGAGAGAGTTTATATTTTTCTGCCACTTTTTTACAAAGCACATGTCCTTCGTCTGTAAATAAAAAGTCGATGGCAATTTTTGTACGCGGACCTTTAACATTATTAAAACGTAGCGAAGTAATGCCTTTTATAACCTCGTTAAAGTTGGTACGGTAATTTAATGTACCGTGGTCTTTAATTTCTTTTAAGCGTTGGGCTTTTACATAAACATCTAATTGAAATTGAATTTTGTTTATGTAATCAGTAATATCGGTTTGTATTTCAATTAAAAAGTCGAGGTTTTCAATTAAATTTATTTTTAATGAATTTACAATGCCATATAATTCCTGGTCGTTGGTATGAACAAATAATTGGCGGGTATCGGTAATAATTTCTTCAGTTTTGCGAATAAAGTCAATGATGGTATCGCGCTTTTCGCGGTAATCTTCTAACTTGTGAATTTTAATTCGGTAATTGGCTTCATTTTTATAAGTATCATCTACATTTTTTTGAAGCTTAATAATTTCGCGTGTTAAGGCAACATTTATACGTTTTAAGTATTTTTTTATACTGCGTAAAAAGCGGTGTTCATGTACTTCTTGGTAAAAACGTATATGGCGTTTTAGTTCGTTTATGTAATCGTTTATAAAGCCTGGTGTTACTTCGCCAATCTCCATAAAATCTTCAAACATAGCTACCACCGCATCGTTAAGGCTTACCACACTTTCGTATTCGTAAACTAAATCAAGTGATTTAAGTTTTTGGTATTGGTCGGCACTCACATCTTCACGCGAAAGCAATTCGTTTACTGTAATATTTTCGCGATTA
>JAYTRS010000082.1:0-2164 GCA_043746065.1 Bacteroidota bacterium
GCGCGGGTGGTGCTGTTTACAGCCCAGCCATGACCGATTTTATTTTAATGGTAGAAAATACCAGTTATATGTTTGTTACAGGTCCTAACGTTGTAAAAACTGTTACACACGAAGAAGTTACGTCTGAAGAATTAGGAGGCGCAATCACTCACGCAACAAAAAGTGGTGTAACTCATTTTGCCTGTGCTAACGAAATTGAAGCCATTACAAACATTAAACAGATATTAAGTTACGTTCCACAAAATTGTGAAGAAGATGCGCCTAGTGTACCATACGAAAACACAGGTTCGGAATTACGACCAGAGCTAAATGCTATCATTCCCGAAAATGCAAATCAACCTTACGATATTAGAGAAGTAATTGAAAAAGTAATTGACGATAATAGCTTTTTAGAAATTCATAAACTTTTTGCCGAAAATATAGTGGTTGGTTTTGCGCGTCTTGCCGGTAAAAGCATTGGTATTGTGGCCAATCAACCTGCTGTTTTAGCTGGTGTATTAGATATTCACTCCTCCACCAAAGCCGCACGTTTTGTGCGTTTTTGCGATTGCTTTAACATCCCCTTATTAGTATTTGAAGATGTACCAGGCTTTTTACCAGGTACTGACCAAGAGTGGAATGCTATTATTACCAACGGCGCTAAATTATTATATGCCTTTAGCGAAGCTACAGTGCCCAGAATTACAGTAATTACACGCAAAGCCTATGGTGGAGCGTATGATGTAATGAATAGTAAACACATTGGTGCCGATATGAATTATGCTTGGCCAAGTGCTGAAATTGCCGTAATGGGCGCAAAAGGTGCCGCCGAAATTATTTTTAAAGGAGAAATTTCTGCCGCTACTAACAAAGATGATAAGTGGAAAGAAAAAGAAAACGAATACCAAACTATGTTTGCAAACCCATATCGCGCTGCCGAACGTGGCTTTATTGACGAAGTAATTAAACCTGAACAAACGCGTCAAAAATTAATACGTGCTTTTAAAATGTTAGAAAACAAAGTAGATAAATTACCTAAAAAGAAACACGGTAATATCCCCTTATAAAATCATATTAATTTTTTTAATTATTAATACATTTAAGGTTAATTAAATATTAATTTAATTTTAACAAAATTTGGTAAGGTATTTGTATCTTTACAAATAACAAATTTAAAACACACTACTATGAAACACATTTTTATATTATTAGCCATTTTAATTGGGTTAAATGCCAATTCTCAAAATACATGTGGTACAGCTGCACCTTTTTGTACAGGTGGTAGCGGCGGTGTTACTTTTCCAGCGGGTGTTAACACTGGCAATGCACAAACGGGGCCAAATTACGGTTGTCTTGGTTCGCAACCTAACCCAGCTTGGTATTATGTGCAGGTAAGCACATCGGGTAATTTAATTATTGCATTAGCAGGTACTGCAGGTCAAGATGTTGATTTTATTTGTTATGGTCCATTTAGCAGTTTAGCAGGAGTGTGTAGTAGTTTAACAGCTGGAAATACTGTAGATTGTAGCTATTCAAGTAGCGCAACCGAAACCTGTACCATACCAAGTGGCATAGCAGGGCAATATTACATGGTTTTAATTACCAACTTTTCTAACGCAACACAAAATATTACTTTTAACCAGGTAGGTGGCACGGGTACAACAAATTGTAGCTTAGTAAGTAGCAATAGTTCTATTTGTGCGGGCTCTAGTGCAACCATTGTAGCTAGTAATAGTTCAAATTTATCGGGCCCAAGTTATTCATTAAACCCAGGAGGTATAACTTCACCCACCCCCACATTTATTGTTTCTCCATTAATCACTACTATTTATACAGTGTACGTTACAGGTATAAACAGTAGCAATGCCGTACAAACATTAACAACCACCAGTACCGTAACGGTTAATCCTCAACCTTCCGTATCACCCACATTTACACAAGCTACTTGTACAAATTCTAACAATGCAGTCAACTTAAATTTAACGTTTAATCCAGTTTCGGCAACCCCCACCTATACAGTAGTTTGGAGTCCAGTGCCAAGTTCGGTTTCACCTAACCAAATCATAGGTTCGGGTTTAAACGCTGGTACCACAAACGTAACGGTAACGGCCGCAGGTGGTTGTAGTACTACCACAAGTTTTACAATGGGGGCTATACCAGCAGCAGCAAACTTTACAGCCTTTAG
>JAYTRS010000083.1:0-2164 GCA_043746065.1 Bacteroidota bacterium
GCAGACATTGCATTTTCGTGACTTTTGTCCATTTTATTATGAGTTAATCCAGCAGCTGTTATTGCATTAAATGACACATTCGTTTTTATTTTACCTGGGCAAACAATTAATGTTTTAATGCCAAGGCTTTCCGTTTCTAATCGTAACGACTCAAAAAAACCATGTAAAGCATGTTTTGCTGCACTGTAGCTTGAGCGCAAATAAAACCCAAATTTACCGGCAATACTGCTAATCACAACTACCTGTCCGCTTTTTTGTCGTTTCATGTATGGCAGTACTGCTTTTGTTAAATTAACGTACGAAAAATAATTTACTTCCATTAATTGTCTATCAATTTCAGCAGTTGTTTGCATGGCTTCGCTTCTTTGGCTGTATCCTCCGTTATTTATTAAAATATCTATTCTTCCAAATTTGTTTATTATTTGTGCTGCTAAGGCACTTGCATTAGTTGTATTGTTTAAATCAAATGGCAAAAGCATCATATCCAAATTGGGTAATTTTGTAAAGTTTGCCACTCGTTGTAATTCATCTTCTCTTCGAGCTGATAAAATTAAACGCGCTTCTTTTTTTGCAAATTCAATGGCTAATGCTTCGCCAATGCCTGATGAAGCGCCTGTTATCCAAATTACCTTATCCTTAAATTCTTTAGCGTTCATTTTATTTTTTTATAAATAAATTTAAATAGTGTTGTGTAATATAATTTACCGTATGAAAAGTGTTTACGTACTCTTTTGCTTTTTGGGTATTTTGTTTTGCTTTTTCAGGATTTGATAATAACTCATTTATACAATTTGCTAATTGTTGCGGGCTATGTTTTTCACAAATTTCTGCTCTACCATCTTTTACTATATCTATTAAGCCCCCAGCTGTTGTAGATGCAACGGGTACTTCATATAAAAAGGCATCTAGCACGCTACTCCCTAAACCTTCTTCTTTCGAACTCATTACAAATACATCTAATATTGTAAAAAAGTCTTCAGCAGTGTCATAAAAGCCCATTATTTTATAATATTCTTCTAAATTATAATCTTTAATTTTTTGTTGTATAGCAGGTTGTAACTCACCACTCCCAAAATGTAAAAAAGTAAAATCTTGTCGTTTTTCTGATAAAATTTTAATGGCCTCAAGCATATTAAATGGGTCTTTATGGTCAACAAATGCAGCTAAAGTGCCTATTATTTTTTTAGTTGATGAAATATTTTTCTCTTTTAAAACAGCTAAAGCCCTCTCGCGATTTAATTTTTTTTCGATAGCAATATCTGAAATTACAGCCACATTTTTTATCCCAAAATTTTCAATAATTTTTTTTATGGCAGTGCTAACTCCAGTTACATAATTTGTATAAGAATATTTTAATTTTGTTAAAAATCCTTTAGGCACAAAATCAACACGTCTACTAAAAACAATTGGGGTTTTGTGAAACCATTTTGTAAATACGCAATAGGTTAATATATGAGAGGTTTGTGCATGTAAAAATGTGTAACCTCTACATTTAAAAAGTAAAAATATAATAACCGAAAAAGTAGTATTAAACGAATATGTTTTAAAATTTAATGCTTTTGCTTTTCTTTCTAATTCAAAATCTTTTATACAAACCAATTCTACTTCGTAGCCCGCATCTCTAAAACCTATCATATTGTATAGTGTTTGCCTTTCGCCACCACGCCAGTTTTTTTCAAAGTTTAATTGCAATATTTTTTTTGGGGTACTCAAAATTTATTTTTGGTAAGTGTTCTTAATTTTTTATATTTTAAATAAGTAGCATAAGCCGAAATTTTTGAGATTAAAAACCCAGTTTTGCCATCTAAAAAACCCCAATTTAAAAAATAATGACTAATAAATGAGGCCATGGGGTTTGTAATTAATTTATAAAATGGAGCCTTCTTATTTTTTTCAAAATATGCTTTTGAAGAAATATCCGTAAAGTAATTAACTTGTTTATAATGCTGTTGTACAGAATTAAAACTGTAATGTAAAATATCACCTTTTATATGTTCGGTATTTTTATCACCCTCAAATAACTCATATTTATCATGGGGGTTTGTACCTGTCCAATGCCCTTTTGTACTATCCCACAAACGCAATTTAGTATCTGGGTACCAGCCACAATATTTTACCCAATGCCCACAATAATTAGTTAAACGGTTCATGTAATAACCATCTT
>JAYTRS010000084.1:0-2163 GCA_043746065.1 Bacteroidota bacterium
AAAATCCATTGCTCATGGGTTTTGGTATTAAAGGCAAACCCGAATTTGACGCTGCGTGTAAATTAGTAAACGGAGCTATAATAGGCTCGTCGTTTATTACGTTAGTAGGTCATTCAACAAATTTCGAAAAAGATATTCCACAATTTATTTCAACCATAAAAAACTAAAAGAGTATGATTATTCAATTGCAAAAAAATATAAGTACTGACGATATTAAAATTATTTATCAAACACTCGAAGCACAAAAATATTCGGTAACTGCGGTTAATACACAGTTTGAAAACTATTTAATATGCATTGGTAAAGCCGATATTGATATAAGAAATATTGGGCATTTAAAAGGTATTAAAGATATCCATCGTGTATCCGACAGCTATAAATTGGTGAGTCGTAAATGGAAAACGGACTATACAAAAATAGATTTGGGTGATAACATTATTATTGGTAACGGCACACCAACTATGATGGCAGGCCCTTGTTCTATTGAAAGTGAGGATCAAGTAAGCAAAATAGTGGAGCATTTAGTTAAAAATAATATTCACATTATGCGCGGTGGTGTTTTTAAACCACGTAGTTCGCCATACGCTTTTCGTGGTTTAGGTATTGATGGATTAAAAATGATGCATCAGCAATGCAAAAAAAATAATATTAAAATAATAACCGAAGTGATGCAAGTATCGCAAATACACGAAATGATGGATTACGTGGATGTATTTCAGGTAGGTGCACGTAATTCGCAAAACTATAATTTATTAGATGCTTTGGGCGAAATTGATAAACCTGTATTAATTAAACGCGGCGTAAGTGGCACTATTGAAGAATTATTACATTCAGCAGAATATATTTTTAGTAAAGGTAACGAGCGCCTTATGCTCTGCGAACGCGGTATTAGAACCTTTGAAACAATTTATAGAAACACGTTTGATATAAATGCAATACAAGTATTAAAAGATAAATCGCATTTACCTGTTATTGCCGATCCATCTCACGGTATTGGTATTAGAGAGTATGTTCCAAAAATTGCCTTAGCATCCTTATTTGCAGGAGCTGATGGCGTTATTTACGAAGTACACGAAAAGCCCGAAGAAGCTTATAGCGATGGGCAACAAACCTTAAATTTTATGGAATCAGAAAATTTAATTGCTAAAATTAATAGCGTAAAAGAGTTGTTATAAATTAAGTTTAAAATAAATTAGTTTACAATTTTAAGTACGTTACCATCATAACTGGTACCGTAAATGCGTAATGGCCACGTGGCAGGGCCTTGTGTAATTGTGCCATCTATTATTTGCCATTTACTGCCACTAATGGTATCCTTACAGGTAAAATTATCGTTTTGTACTATTACTTTTGCATTCGCGTTATTGGGTAATTGGCTAGATGTGCGTTCAAGTGCCACAAACTCTTGTTGCGATTTGCGGTAAATAATTACACCATTTATTCCACCAGGGTAATACAACCAGCCACCAATAGTTTGTATTTTAAAATTTGAAGGATCGTTTGGGTAAAGCGTAATATTAACCGCTACATTTGGTACAGGGCTATTTGCTGGATTTTGCGCTTGTGTCTTTTTTTTACAGCCTACATTAATTGTTAATGCACAAAAAATTACTAAACAAAATGCTATTAAATAATTAACTTTACCGTTCATAATTCAAATTTACAAAAAATATACTGTGATAAATTCTTCTAACGATAATTTTAATCTCGAACCTAAAAAAAAATACAATCCTTTTATGCCATTATATTTTGCTTTGGTATTGGCACTTGGCGTGGGCGTAGGGTATTATTTAACATTTAATGGTTCAAATACATTTTTAAATCCTCAATATAGTCAGCAACCCTCTACAAGTAAAATAAATAATTTGTTGGAGTATATTGAAATGCAGTATGTAGATACCGTTAATCGCACGCAATTAGAAAACAAAACCATTACCTCGTTAATGAAAAGTTTAGATCCTCATAGCGATTTTATTCCTGCTGCAGATTTTAGTGTTGTAAACGAACCTTTAGAAGGAAATTTTGATGGAATAGGGGTAGAGTTTAATATTATAAACGATACCATGCGTGTACTAAATCCTATTGTTGGTGGGCCTTCTGAAAAATTAGGCATAAAAACTGGCGACAAAGTAATTAAAGTAAATAATGTATTAATTGTAGGAA
>JAYTRS010000085.1:0-2163 GCA_043746065.1 Bacteroidota bacterium
ATTAACCCTACAGAGCTTTTACATTTAAATACCGTGTGCCAAGCTACCATTAAAGCACGCGATTTAGTAAACGAACCTGTAAATAGTTTAAATGCCATAGATTTAGCAAATGCCTTTAAAGCTATGGGTAAAGAAGCCGGTTTTAAAGTAGATGTATTTAATAAGAAAAAAATTACCGAACTTAAAATGGGTGGCTTATTATCCGTAAATGCTGGTAGTGTTGATGAACCCACCTTTACCGTAATGGAATACAAACCTAAAAACGCAAAAAACAAAAAGCCTTATGTTTTAGTAGGCAAAGGCGTTGTGTACGATACTGGTGGCTTAAGTTTAAAACCTACCCTTAACAGTATGGATTTAATGAAATGCGATATGGCGGGCGGAGCTTCAGTAGGTTGCGCACTATATGCTATTGCCAAGGCTAAATTAAATGTGCATGTAATTGCATTAGTGCCTGCAACCGATAACAGACCTGGCTTTAATGCCTTTGCCCCTGGCGATATAATTACCATGATGGACGGAAGCACTGTTGAAATGCTAAACTCTGATGCAGAAGGGAGAATGATTTTAGCCGATGCCTTACACTTTGCAAAACAATATAAACCCGAACTTACTATTGATATGGCTACCTTAACAGGTGCAGCCATGGCCGCCATTGGTACTTTTGGAATGGTAGGCATGGGTACTGCTACCCAAAAACAAAAAGATAAACTACACGCAAGTGGCTTTAATGTGCACGAGCGTATTGCCGAATTACCTTTTTGGGAAGAGTATAGCGATTTACTAAAAAGCGATATTGCCGACCAAAAAAATATTGGCGGTCCTTTAGCTGGTGCCATTACAGCAGGTAAATTTTTGGTGAAGTTTGTTAACTACCCATACTATCATTTAGATATTGCTGGCCCTGCTTTTTTAAGTGCTAAAGATAGTTACCGTGGCAAAGGTGGCACAGGCTATGGTGTTAGATTATTGTTTGACTTTTTTAAAAACCTATAATATGCGTTTACTAAATGTATTATTTTTTGTAATTAGCTGTAATTACTTTTTTGCACAAGATGTAAAAAATGGATTAATAGTAGTGCATGTTGACCCCAGTGGCAAAGCCGACTTTAAACAAAAAATATATAACTACCATTTTTTAAATGGGCATTACCAAGGGCGCGATGAACTACTTACCGTTACCGGAAAAAAAGATGGTAAAGATAATATTAGAACAGATTTAGGAATAAATACCCTTTACAACAACCGCTATTTAATTACTGGCATTGGCAATATTATTGATTTAAAAGATAAAAAAGTACTATTTGATGGCAGAGCCAATTTAATACGTTGCAGTAACGATAGCGCCATTTATTATACTAACGATATATTTAAAGGCAAATTTTACTCGGTGTATAATTTTAAAACCAATACCTATGCCGAAGTAAAAAACCTATTATTTAAACCCAAACTGGGGCAAGATGTGGAGTTTGATAAAACTACCCTACCCTATAAATTAAACCTATACCCAGCAAGCAAACCAAAAATAGAATTGGTAAAAGATGCTGGCTATGGGCAAACAGGCACTACCGATGTTACCAAGCCCGACCCTACATTTTGGTGGATAGACAATAGTAATTTTGTGTATGCTAATTATAATAAAGAAAATACCGAAATAACTTTTTACAAAGTAAATGCCGATACTAAAACCAGCACCCTAATAGGTAAAGTAGCTATTAAGCCCGAGTTACTAGCCGCCAAACTACAAAAGCTAAGCAATACCCAAGCGCTGGTGTATTTGGGTGCCAAACAAATTTTAATAGATGTAAGCGCTAATACCGTTACCGATTTGTTGTTTACCAGCCCCAGCAATGGCTTTAGCGCCGAGTGTAAAACAAATACCTACGGGCACCTTATAAAATTAAACGATAAAGAAGTTGGTAAATACCATTTTCAATTAAAAAACTTTAAAACCGAAACCAATATTGCGGCCATAGTAAAAGAATTAATTATGGGTGCCGAAAGCTACCAACAAGGTTTAGGCGTTTGGAATTTTAATAAACAAGCCTGGGAAACCGTTGATGCCGAAGATGTGTTAACCTTAGTCGGTTTTATTAAAGAATAGAAATACAGTACCCTTTGAGGTTTTGGCAGTTTGTGCGAGCATAAGGCTCATGTAAGAAC
>JAYTRS010000086.1:0-2147 GCA_043746065.1 Bacteroidota bacterium
TCTTCAATAACAGTTTGGTATTCTGCCTTATCATTAGTAGTAATTTCTTCATTATTAACTTTTACTTTTGTGTTTGGTAATAATTCTCCACTGTCTTTATCTTTAGTTATTAATAATATTTCTTTACCGCGTTTTACTTCGCGTAATATTTGAAAGGTATAAATATCATCATCCATGCCCCCACTTTTACGGTTACTACTTAAATACCCTATTTTATTATCTTCGGCTAAGTACATACCAAAATCATCATTTTTACTATTTACGGGTTCGCCCATATTATAAACTCGCCCAGCTTTATCGTCTTTAATTTTTGTTTCGTAAATATCTAAGCCACCCATTCCATCGTGCCCATTACTCGAAAAATAAAGTAAGCCATTGTTTGCAATAAATGGAAATACTTCGGTACCTGCAGTGTTTACTTTATCGCCTAAATTTACAGGCTTGCCCCAAGTGCCATCGGTTCCTTTTTTACTTACATAAATATCCATGCCGCCTTGCCCGCCTTCCATATCCGATGCAAAGTATAACGTATTACCATCACTGCTAATGCATGGATGGGCGCAGTTGTAATTATTATTATTAAATGGTAAAACGCTCACTCTATCAAAACCATTTTTATTTAAAGTTGCGCTTAAAATTTTTAGTTTATAGTTACCGTCTTTACTAATTTGTTTTGAGTTTGAATTATTGCGTGTAAAAAATACGGTTTGATAATCTTTTGTAAAACTAATAGGGCCATCATTATATTTCGATTTTAAATCGTTCATAAATAATTTTGGTTTTAAGTCTTTGCCTTTTTCATTTTTTTCAGTAGTGTAAAGGGTTAAGTAGCTATCATTTGTCCAACCATGTTTTTTATTTATCCAGGCTGTTTTATTACGAGAAGAAGAAAACACAACGGTATTGTAAAAGTTTACAGCACAAAAATCATTTTGATTAGAATTGAAGTTACTTAACTCTACTTTATACGCATCGGCATTTTTGTAATAGGATTTATATTTTTCGGTATAAGAGGCTAAATTTTTACCACGACTATCAAGTGTATATTCTTCAAAATATTTTTTGGCATCAGTAGTATTTCCACTTTCCATTAAAGCTTGCCCATAATATAATTTATGTACAAACTCCGCTTTGCCGTATTTTACAAGCCCACCATAGCATTTTAATTGCCCATTAGTATTGTTAGTTAAACGATAGCAATCGCCAAGGTTTGATAGTATTAATTTATTGCTACTATCTTTTTTATACACTTTTTCGTACAATGGAATGGCTTGCGAATAGGCTTGTGCGCCATAATATTTATTTGCTTTTTTTAACGCTGTGCTTTGTGCCAAAATGGTATTAAAAAAACAAACACTTACTAAAACTAAAATTATATTTTTGATTGTCATACTATTACTAAATAAATAAAATTAAAAATAACGTGGAGTAACTATTTTTTTGCCTTTGTAACTAAATAGGTAATTCAACATTATTTCGTGCGAACCTTGTGAGTATTTTTGAATAGAATTTAAGCCGTAATCATAAGAATAACTCACTAAAAATTGTGGGCTAATCTGCACTCCTATTATAGCAGAGGCCGCAGAATTACTTCGGTAGGATAAACCTGCCCAAATAAATTCCTTAATTAAAAAATTAGCATTTACATCAAATTGTATTGGCGCGTTTTGTACAGCTTTAACCATTGCCTGTCCTTTTAATTTTAGATCGCTGCTTAAAGTAAATACATTACCAATGGCTAAATAATAATGGTATTTGTTAGGAGCAAAATTCAATGTTTGTTCTGCCGCACCATTAGCATTAAATTTAAAATTATCGTCAATCATACGTGGTATTGATAATCCTGCATAAAATGTTTTATTTGTATAGTACAATCCTGTGCCAAAATTTGGTGCTAATAAACTTGGACTGTTTTGCGAAAACTGAGTATCCACTGTACCATCGTTATTAGTTTTTAAATCGGCAAATTTATTTATTTGGTTATGAATGCCAGCCATTAAGCCAAATGCTAGGGTACTACTTTTATTTAATTTTAAACGGTATGCATAACTTGCATACACCAAATTGCGATTTAATACACCAATACGTTCGTTTAAAACACTTAACCCTAAGCCCATTTTATTTTGCATTAATGGGCCATGTAACGA
>JAYTRS010000087.1:0-2142 GCA_043746065.1 Bacteroidota bacterium
ATCAGCACTGGTTCTAAAAACAATCATACGCTGCCCATCGGGGCTCACAGCCACACAAGCATCATTTGTTTCGCTATTAATTGGGGCACCAATATTTTCGGCTTTTTTCCATTTATCATTTTCTTTCATTGAAATATAAACGTCTTCTAAATAATTACCGTATGCATCTTTTTTGTTATTAGAACTTCCAGTGCGGCGAGAGGTAAAATATATAGTACTTTCATCGGGGCTTACTACTGGAACAAAATCGGCAAAGGCCGAATTTATTTCGGGACCCATATTTTTTATTACGGACCGGTGTGGCTTATTAACAAGTTCTACAGCACTTTTACAAACGTTTATAAAATAATTTGTTTCGTCAAGTCCAATTAATCTTTTTTTAGGATTTTCTTTATTGTAGACTTCTAAGAGTGCAATCGCTTCGTTAAATAATTTTTGTTGGTGCTTTATTTTAGCTAAATAATATTTTGCATCTATTAACGTTGACGACATTAAATTTGTATTTAAAAACTCAACACTATCGCTTTGGTAATTTAATTTATAGCAGCATATACAGGCGTTTACACCCGCTAATTCGTTTTTTTCTTCTATTGCTAGGGCTTCTTTATATAAATTCCAGGCTTTATAATAATCTTCGTTATCAAAATATAATTGTGCTTCTTTTACAATTACTTTTGCCGATTTTTTAGTTTGTGCTAAACCCAAAAAACTTGAAATAATTATTATAAATAAGAAGGTTGTATTTTTTTGAGTAAACATAAATTTAGATTATTAATAAAACATATCCTGCTCTATTATACCATTTTCCGTCAATAAATGTAGCTGTAATTTCTCAAACATACACATCTTGTGTACACAATTTTTCTTTGTAATTGTCATCTCAGCCTTTATCCAAATTTTTGGTTTATAATAGTAATTTGGCAGAATGCAAAAAATACTCCTTAAATATTTATTAGTACCTCCTACTTTTGGATAAACAATTAAGCGTACAATTAAAGCATTTTATACCACTGCAATGATAACACTTAAAGTTAACGGTTTGGTTACTAAAACTATTATTAATGTATTGTTGGTAGGTATTATTTTGGTGTAATATAAGAGTTTCTAAAAAACAAGAAACAAAAGTGTAAAATCTTAAGGGCTAGAGATTACCAATAGAGCTTATTCAATTAAAATTTATAGATAGCAACTAGTTTAGGTTATCAATTTACGTTTATCCATCTAATGTTTTGCAAGTTTGTAAGCCGGGTTCTGTTTCGTTTTATCTTTCAATAAAATATATCTATCATTTATCTTTGCGACCTACCCATTGTAGCTTTCAATAAATTGAAATAAAGCGAGCCGCCTTAATTACTACAACCTATTTGGCCTTTCAACACCCGAGGTTTACCAAATTTAATTATTACTAACTAAATTTGTGAGCTCTTACCTCACATTTTCACTATCACCCATATTACTAAAGGCTACCTTGTCTCTGTGGCACTTTCTGTTGTATGGCATTTTGTGCTATACACCCACTTTTTCAAATGGCGGGTTGCCCTATGTTGCCCGGACTTTCCTCTGCAAAAACTAATTTACAGCGATAGACCAACTTGCACGATAAATTTACGAATAATATTAATAAGATTACTAAAAAAATATAATTAGGTTTAATTAAACAAACTAAAACATTAAACTTATATTTTACTCCATAAATTTTCAGTTCCTAAAGTTATTTTACTTTTTAGATTGTATGTTTTGTGTTCCATATTATTTTTTAAAACAATGCTGGTGTATTCATTTTGTTCATATTGCAAACCGTACGAATTCATTGAAAATAATTTAAAACCATAAGGATAACAGTTATTTAAAATATCTTGCATACTTAAAGATTGATCTATTATTTGCAATTTTTCAGGTGCATTTTTACGAATCCAATTTAGACAATTGGGCTCAGGTATATTAATTAAAACAGTAGCATTTTGAGTACATGCTTGACTAATTACTTTAAATAAATTATTATGTTGTTCAAGAGGTATATGTTCTAAAACATCTGGCAATACAACAAAATCAAACTTTATAGTATGTGTAAAAGCGCTCATATCATTAGTAATAAATTGGGCATTTTTAAAATTAGAATATAATTTATTTGCCATTTCAATA
>JAYTRS010000088.1:0-2138 GCA_043746065.1 Bacteroidota bacterium
CAAGCGGTGACATATATAGTAATTTAGGAGTTTTAATGATAGTTCCTTAGATAATTAAACCAAAATAAAGCCCGTAAGCTGTATTTATAAAAAAAGCCACCAGTATTGATTTACTTGGTGGCTTTTTTATTTTACTTTTTTAAAGTATCTGTATATAACTTAAAAGGCGTTCCAGTTAGCGTGGTGCTTCTATTTGAGTATGTAAATAGAATAAGCGGGATAATAAATTTACGATGCACCACGCGCCCCGTAATAATGCCGTCCGCTTTGTTTTGGTTTAACATTCTCGACATACATCTTGCCTCCCTTGTTTCTTCACTTCGCGGACCTATTGTAATTGGTATAAATAAAATCCAAATGCGATTACGAACCGTATACGTTTTATCTTCTTTTAAAGCGGTGTAACTACTTTTATCCGCAGGTGCATTACTTGTTATAAATTTGGTTCCAGTTGTGCAAGCTGTTAAAAAAACAGCGCTGCAAATTACAATAATTGATTTTTTCATGAGTTTGATTTTTTGTAAGGTTAAACATTTATTTTAATTAGTCCATTTTTTAAGCTCATTTATTTTATACTCGTCGAGCATTTTAGCGTATATCTTTGTAACCCTTGTACTGCTATGGCCTAAAACTTCGCTTACAACCTCTAAAGGTATTCCACAATTTAAGCCTATGGTAGCAAATGTATGTCGGGCAACATGTGACGAGATGTTTGTTTTTATTTTCAGTAAGTTTTTAATTTCTTTTAAATCCCTATTTGTTTTTTGATTTGTCAAAACTTTAAATTGATAATCAGGAAGCAAAGCTTTTGCCTTATCAATTAAAGGAATAGATACAAAACCGCCTGTTTTATGCTGTTTTATTTTAATTACGCCGTTTCTAATATCAGTTTTTTTAAATGTGAGTAGATCGCTAAACCTTAACCCGGTGTAACAGCAAAACAAAAAGTATTTTAAAACATTTTGACGGCCTGCAGAAAGCGTATTTAATGCATATAAATTTTCTAATTTGGTTAAATCTTCTTTTACAAGCGCTTGCCTATTGGTTTTTTCAGATTTAATTTTAATATCGTTGGCAGGATTTTGATGTATATGTCCGTGCCTGATCGCTTCACTAATAATACACCTCAATAACTGTATTTTTTTGATCCTGGTATTATTGGAGTTTTTATATTCAGATTTTAAGAAAGACGAAAAACCTACACAAAACGTATAGTTTAAATCTTTAAAGCACACAAATTTGTTAAACTTAATTAACTGTTGTTTTAGCGTTTCATAGCTTGAAACGTGCTTTAACGGGTAGTTTTTTTGTATTAAAAAATCATCGATAAAATTGTAAAAATCAGTACTTGAACTTTTTTTATTTTGCTCCAAAACAATATTTATAAAGTCGCTTTGAGAAATAACTTTACTTTCAGCAAATAGCTTCATTTGTAAGCCTAAAGCCTTTTGTTTAATAAGGTTTAGCTTTATAGCCTCCACGCTATTATTTTTAATAAGTTGGTTTTTTGCATCCCAAAAATTAGGCAATACAGAGATATTAAGCGTTTTTATAACACTTTTGCGTCGAAGCGTGGATACAAATAAAATGGGGTTGCCGTTTTTATTTGGTCGCTTCTTGAGAATTAAATTAAAGGAGTTCATTTGTGGTTAAACATTGGTTAAACAAATAGATGTAAATAGCTATATAAACACATATTGAAAAACTTTCAATTTACTGTCAAACCCCCTATAATAAGGAATTTGACAGATAAACACAGATAAACTCGTATTGAGTTCGTCGGGGTGGCCAGATTCGAACTGACGGCCTCCACGTCCCAAACGTGGCGCGATACCGGGCTACGCTACACCCCGTTTTTTACAAAAAATTTAAATAATCTAATCTAGTTTGCAAAAACAGATTGCAAATATATACTTTTTTTTAATCCACGCTCTATTTTACTAAAAAAATAT
This sequence comes from Bacteroidota bacterium, assembly GCA_043746065.1. Lineage (GTDB taxonomy): Bacteria > Bacteroidota > Bacteroidia > B-17B0 > Aurantibacillaceae > Aurantibacillus. The sequence goes on from JAYTRS010000088.1 coordinate 1,953, forward strand.
TATTATTTAGTGCTTTTAACTGAATTTAGGTTTCAAAACAATAGCTTTTTTTCATTAATTTTTATAAGATGGCGATTTTTTTAGCCTCTATAATCCCTTTAAACACTGCTATTTTTACTAATGCTACAATTTATAGCAATCAATTGCTTTAATTTCCATTTAGATTTGTAAAGAATTTGAGTGTCA
>JAYTRS010000089.1:0-2136 GCA_043746065.1 Bacteroidota bacterium
GTCAACCTGCTCCAAATCACCTTTCCATTCAATAAATTTTTGATTTAAGATTTTACATTGCTCATTTAAAGGCATTGTACAATTATTTAATAATAGTTCGGTAAATTGTTTGTATTTAAATTTTTTACCTTTAGGTCCACCAAATTGGTCGGCAAAGCCATCGGTAAACAAATAAATTACATCGCCAGGTTTTACATCTAATTTTGTACTTGTAAAATTTTGAATATTATCTTCAATAAATGCGCCTACCGGAAATTTATTTGATTTTATTTCTTGCAACACACCTTTACTAATAATATAAATTGGGTTATTAGCCCCAGCAAAATAAACTTCGTTAGTTTTTTTATTAATTGATAAAAGCGAAATATCCATTCCATCTTTTATAGATGATTCGTTAAAACTTTGATGTAGGGAGTGCGTGAGGTAATAATTTACCGAATCTAAAATTTGCCCTGGTTGTGTTAAATTTTTTTCGAGTACGGCTTTATTTAGCAAATTATAGTTAACAATACTCATTAATGCTCCTGGTACACCATGACCAGTGCAATCTGCAGCCGCAACAAAAATATAATCGTCGGTTTGTTCTAACCAATAAAAATCGCCACTCAAAATGTCTTTTGGGTTGTATAGTACAAAAGAGTTTGGTAAAATATCAAACCACATTTTATTAGGAGGTAAAATAGCTTCTTGTATGCGTTTGGCATAGCGTATACTATCGCCTATATCTTTATTTTTTTCTTCTACAATGTGTTTTTGTTCTTCAATAATTATATTTTTTTCTTCTAATAAGGTATTGGCTTTACGCTGTTTAGTTAAGCCTCTAAAAATAAAAAACACACCACCTAATAATAATACACAACCTCCAAAGGCCGCATAAATAATTAGTTGTTTATTATTAGCTTCTAATTCTTTTTTCTCTAATTCTAATTTTGTTTTAGTGGTTTCGTATTTAGTTTGCATATCATTTAACGACTTTATAGACTCGTGGCTATAAATACTATCTTTAATGGTAATACAACTATCTTGGTATTTAAAGGCTTTATCGTAATTTTTTAAGCTAAAATTTACTTCGCCTAAATTATAAAATAAATTTTCTTTTATAGTTAAATTATTTTCATCTACATGCTTTAAAGCTTGGCTATAGTTTAGTTCCGCATCTTTAAAATTATTTTGATTATAAGCCACATTACCTATATTAACATAACAAGTCGCAATAGCATTGTTTTTTTTATATTTTAAATTTAATTGTAATGCTTGTTTATAAAAATTTTCGGCTTCTTTTAATTGATTTTTAGCTGAATATATTGTACCAATATTTGCTAATATATTTGCCACTTCCATTTCGTATTTTTGTTGTTTGTAAATTTTTAAAGCACGATTGTAATACTCTAATGCGATATCATTTTTATTTTGATTAGAATATATAGTACCCAACGAAGTATAAATATCTGCAATCGCCGTTTTATACCCAATTTTATTAGCAATTTCTAAGCTTTTTTCGAAAAACTCAATAGCTTTACTTGTATTTTTAAGTTTGTGATTAACCTGCGCTACCAGAAGATAGGACTTGGCAATAAACTTATAATCTTTTAATTCTTCAAATAATTTTAAGGCAGAAAAGGATAGATCTGTAGCTGTTTTTAAATTATTATTTTTTATATAATATTTAACCAAACCATAATTGGCCTTTGCTAAATAATTTTTATTACCGTTAGAAAATGCCGTGATTTTTAGGGCAGATAAAATGCCAAATGCTTTATTTAAATTATTAAAGTTTAAACAATAAATAGCATAATAATATTGAGCATTTAAATAGTTTAAAGTATCTGAGGAGTTTATACTCAAAAATAATTTTTCGGAAATTTTTTTGCCTTCTTTTTCGTCTACCAAAAATAATTCTTCTGCTAATAATAACTCTATTTTGGTTCTACAAGCATCTGTTTTACAAGCGTTTAATTTACTATATAATGTATCCACTAAAGCTTGAGGAGTAAGCTTAGGGGATATAAATAAGGTAAAAAACAAAATTGTAAATTTTATTTTCACAAAATAATGGGTCGGTTTTTTAATACCCGACCCTAATTTATTACAATTACACAAATTATCTAACTAATTTTAATGAAGTGGCGAGCGGTT
>JAYTRS010000090.1:0-2136 GCA_043746065.1 Bacteroidota bacterium
CTACAAATTATAGTGTAACCGTAAGTTATTCTACAGGCTGTTCATCAATTACTAGTTTTACTCAAAATATATCTGTATGCTCAGGTATTAATTTAACTACCTCTTCTAATAGTAATATTGATTTTACGCTTTATCCTAATCCAAACAATGGAAAGTTTGTTATTTTTTCGCAATTAAATCAAACTTACTCAATAACTATTTTCAATACTGTTGGGCAGACTATTAGAACAATTAAATCTAACCAAAACGAATTTGAAATTGATTTAAGCAGTTTTGCAAAAGGAATATACAATGTTTCTATTTCATCTAATGGGGCAATTTTAAATAAGAAAATTATTGTGAACTAATAATTCTATATAAACTAATAAAAAAGGGAGGTAAATAAATTTGCCTCCCTTTTTAAATAATAACTCTAATTATTTACCAACTATTTTTTTAATGAAAAAAAAGAATATTCTTATTATTACCAAGCCTAATGTTGAACTATTAGTTTTTAAAAAATGTTTAAGCGAACACAACTTAGTAATTTTAGACGAAAAAAAAGTATATACTAATTCATCTTTTAATTTTGATATTATTATTATAAATACAGAATCGCTTGTTATTACACAAGCTTTAAATACCATTATTAATATAGGAAATAAAAAAAGATGTAAAATAATTGTAGTAACGTGTACTGAATTAAAAAATACAACAAGCACATTTAATATTGGTAGTAATTGTAATTTTATTGTTAAACCTTATGACGTTTGTCAAGTGATAGAGCTTGTTATACAAAAAGTTTCTTCTTTATACTTGGCCTAGACATAATTTTATATTTTTTCAAATTAAAACTGTATATAAATTTTAGTTTTAAATAGCATTTAACAGGCTATATTTACTTATACGTAAATTACTTTTTTTGTTAAAATATTTTCTTTTAATTACTATTTATATATCATATTAGTAATAACGAACACATATCTTAATAATTTAAGCCAATATATAGAGCCATTTCTGTTTTATCAAAAAAATTATTCCTGATTACTCCAGGAATTGAACTGGATCAAAAGTATAGAAACTTCTAATATATTTATTGAATTACGGCGTAATAAATTTGTGAAGACCTTATTCTACAATTAAAATAGGCTCACTTTTTTATTTTTAAATACACGTTTAATTTTTATTAAAAATTATACATAACATTAATAACGCATTTAATTAACGTGTGTAGTTATTACTAAATATGTTTTTTAATTTTTAATTAACTCCTACTTAAAACTAATAATACATAGCCTCGCCATATTTGTAAAACTTTATTAATGAAAACGTTTTACAAAACTATTGTTCTCTCAGATATTCATTTAGGCATAAAAGCAAGCAAAGCCAAAGAGGTTGTCCATTTTTTAAAACATCATAAATGCGAAACGCTTATTTTAAACGGCGATATTATTGATGGTTGGCAGCTTAAAAAAAGCGGTAAATGGAAAAAACAACACAGTAATTTTTTTAAACATATTATAAGTTTAACCTCTAAAAAAAAGTGTCAAATTATATATTTAAGAGGAAATCACGACGACTTTTTAGAAGAAATTTTACCACTAAAAATAGGAAATTTTTCTATTAAAAAACATTACACACATTATGGTGTTACTAAAAAATATTTTGTTACCCATGGCGATATTTTTGATAATGTAACTACTAAGCTAAAGTGGATTGCCAAATTAGGCGATGTAGGTTATACCTTTTTATTATGGCTAAATAGGCATTATAACTCTTATCGCGAAAAACGTGGTTTACCTTATTACTCCTTATCACAAGTAGTTAAAGCAAAAGTTAAATCGGCAGTTTCATTTATTTCTGATTACGAAAACGAATTAGTTAAAGTAGCTAAGGCACGCAAATGTGCAGGTATTATTTGTGGCCATATACATCAGCCTGCCATTAAAGTAATTGATGGTATTGAATATTTAAATAGTGGTGATTGGGTAGAAAGTCTTACCGCTTTAGTAGAAGATTCTGAAGGCAATTGGAAAATAATTTATTATCAAGAATGGTTAGAAGAGTATAACAAATATTTAGAATTAAAAACCAATACAAACTCTATTTCTCAAATTTTACCAGAAGGTGTAACCATAAAAGAATAATTAAAATGCA
>JAYTRS010000091.1:0-2136 GCA_043746065.1 Bacteroidota bacterium
ATGTTTAAATTTAATCTGCCTAAAGATTTAATAGCAGAGCATCCAGCAAAAAATCGTGAAGACTCCAGATTAATGGTAGTTGACCGCGCTACTGGAAAAATAACACACAAAAAATTTAAAGATATTGTAAATTATTTTGACGAAGGCGACGTGCTAATGCTTAACGATACTAAGGTTTTTCCAGCACGTATGTATGGTAATAAAGAAAAAACAGGTGCTAAAATAGAAGTATTTTTATTACGCGAATTAAATGCTGAAAGCCGTTTGTGGGATGTTTTAGTTGACCCCGCTCGTAAAATACGTATTGGTAACAAATTATATTTTGGCGAAAATGATAGCCTTGTGGCCGAAGTTATTGATAACACAACATCACGTGGACGTACCTTACGTTTTTTATACGACGGTAGCTACGAAGAATTTAGAAAAGTATTGTACGATTTAGGTGAAACTCCATTACCAAAATATATTAAACGCGAAAGCGAACCTGAAGATATTGAGCGTTACCAAACCGTATATGCTAAAAACGAAGGTGCTGTAGCAGCTCCAACAGCAGGCTTACACTTTAGCCGTGAGTTATTAAAACGTTTAGAAATTAAAGGCGTGCAATTTGCACCCATAACACTTCACATTGGCTTAGGCACCTTTAGAACCGTAGAGGTAGAAGACTTAACTAAGCATAAAATGGAAAGCGAAGAAGCTTTGATATCAAGTGATACTTGTAAAATTGTAAATTCGGCAAAACTTAAAAAGAAAAAGGTTTGTGCCGTTGGCACAACCGTTATGCGCTCTATCGAATCGTCGGTAAGTACTACGGGCCAATTAAACCCATATGTAGGTTGGACAAATAAATTTATTTTTCCACCATACGATTTCAGCGTGGCTAATTGTATGATTACCAATTTTCATATGCCAGAAAGTACTTTATTAATGATGGTAAGCGCCTTTGGTGGTTACGAGTTAATAGACAAAGCTTATAAAGAAGCCATTAAAGAAAAATACCGTTTTTATAGTTATGGCGATGCCATGTTAATTCTATAAACGTAATTTTATTAGCATAAAAAATTTGCGTATTAATAGATGGCAAAACATCACTCTTTAATAAGTGGTAAAAAACTATTTTAATTATACCAAAAAAGGATTATTACTTTTTTCGAAACCTATTGTTGTGGGCTGCCCATGGCCACTATATACTTTAGTGTCATCCTCTAAAATTAATAGTTTTTGCTTTATACTGTTAATAAGTGTTTGGTGATTTCCTTTTGGTAAATCACTTCTACCAATGCTTCCATAAAACAACACATCGCCACTTATTAATAATTTATTTTGTTTGTTGTAAAACGAAATACTGCCTGGCGAATGCCCTGGTGTATAAATACAATCAAACGTATAAACGCCTAAAGTAATTTTATCGCCATCATTAATATAGTTTATTGGGCTGGGTGATGGGTCGCACTTCACACCATACATTTCGCCCGTTTTTAATAAATTATCAATAAAATACACATCGTCTTTGTGTACTTCGGGTAACAAACCATAGGTGTCAAAAATAAATTTATTACCTAAAATATGGTCAATATGGGCATGTGTTAATAATAAACGAGTTAATTTTAATTTTTTTTCAGAAATAAAATGTGTTAGTTGTGTGTTTTCGGACGAGGTATAATTCCCTGGATCAATAATAAAAGCGGTTCCCTTATCATCATATACAATATATGTATTTTGTTGAAAAGGATTAAAGCAAAACGATTTTAAGTATAACATATTAAGCTATTTTTTTAGTGAAAGTAAGTTGATTATTGTTTGTAGAAACTAAATTTAAACCTACATTTTTACCTTTAATAAAACTACCAAATTTATCAGAAATAGTTAGAGCTTTTGCTCCATTAAGAGTCATAAATTTTAAAATAGTTTCTATGTTAAATGTTGGCGTATTTTTTAATATTACATTTGCTTCGCTTATTAAGTTTAAGTCCCGATTACTGGCTAAACTATCTGTACCAAGGCAAATACTATTCTGTAAGTTTTTAAATAATTCAAATTGTGGCAGTTTATTTTCAATATACAAATTGGCATTTGGGCAAAAACACCAAAAAGTAGTTTGATTATTAGTAAATTCAATATCTTGTTTTTTAGTAA
>JAYTRS010000092.1:0-6812 GCA_043746065.1 Bacteroidota bacterium
TGGTAAAGTGGGTAATGCCATTGTAAGCCACAAAAACATCCCATTAATTTCGTTTACTGGCGGCACGGCTACTGGTAAACACATTGCTAGTATTGCCGCACCTATGTTTAAAAAATTATCCTTAGAGTTGGGTGGAAAAAATGCCAATATTGTTTTTGCCGATTGTAATTACGATAAAATGTTGGCTACAACTATTCAATCCTCGTTTGCTAACCAGGGGCAAATATGTTTATGTGGTTCTCGAATTTTTATTGAACGAAAGATTTACGAAAGATTTAAAACCGATTTTGTAGCTAAAACTAAAGAATTAACAGTTGGTAATCCTTTAGATGAAAAAACAAAAATAGGTGCCATAGTATCGCAACAACATCAACAAAAAATATTAAGTTATATTGAATTAGCAAAAACCGAAGGTGGAAAAATTTTATGTGGCGGTACTCAAATAAATTTAACAGACCAAAATAAAAACGGCTATTACATTGCGCCAACAATTATTGAAGGACTTAGCCATGATTGCCGAACCAACCAAGAGGAAATTTTTGGCCCAGTAGTTACCATTAGCCCTTTTGATACTGAAGAAGACGCGTTAATGATGGCAAATAGCACACAGTATGGCTTAGCAAGTATTTTATGGACTGAAAACTTAACCCGTTCGCACCAAATGGCCAATAAATTACATGCGGGTATTGTGTGGGTAAACTGTTGGTTATTACGCGATTTAAGAACGCCATTTGGCGGTGTAAAAGCCAGCGGCGTGGGCAGAGAGGGTGGCTTTGAAGCTCTAGACTTTTTTACGGAGCCTAAAAATGTGTGCATAAAAATGTAAATGTTTTAAATTTTTACCTAAATTGTTTAGAGAAATTGTTGTAAAATCGATTAATTTAATTAATATATTTGTAGTGTAAAGTATTACCTACTTTTATGAAACTAAACATTAGGTTTTTTATTTCTTGGATTGCCTGCGCACTTGTAATGTTTATATTATTTTACATTTGGCATGGTGTTTTTTTAAACGACTTTAAACGTATTAAATTTCCAATAACTTGGTTTGTAATGTTTGCCGCCCTTACTTATTTAATTTTTGGAGCAGGTATTTATTTATTATTCGAATCGCAAATAATGCGAAGTATTCGTAGTGTTTTTATGCGAGGTTTACTATGCGGTGTAATTGCAGGTTTTTCGTTATTTATGATTGCAACGGTTGTAAATATTTCGCTAACAAAACACTTAAGTATGCAGCATTTGTTAGTAGATTGCTTGTGGCAAATAGCTGAACAAACTGTAGGAGCTATGGTAATAGTTGTTTTAAGAGGATTTATACACGATAGCGTACCACATAACGCAGATTAATTTAATATGTTTAAAATTACAACTAATAATATTAAAATTTCGGTGCAAACAAAATACTTTTGGCAACAAAGTGTCCCTAAAGAAAATCATTATTTTTTTGTGTATTATATTACTATTGAAAACAAAGGCGATTATACTGTACAGCTTTTAAAACGCCATTGGGAAATTTTTGATAGCGGTAACGAAACACGCTTTGTGGATGGTGAAGGCGTTGTAGGTGAAACGCCTATTTTAGAGCCTAATCAAAAATTTACCTATAATAGTGGTTGCAATTTAGTAAGCGAAATAGGTTATATGAAAGGCCATTATGAAATGCAAGAATTAGTAACTAATAAAATATTTAAAGTACAAATACCAAAGTTTGATTTAGTAGTGCCCGCTAAATTAAATTAATATTTTTTTTAAATTTATTGTGTCTTTTTTTATCCTTTACCCTTAGTTATTTTTCTAAAATTTTAAACTCCGTTCGGCGATTATTTTGTCTACCATCATCTGTATCGTTTGTATCTATAGGTTTTGTTTCGCCGTAGCCTTTAGCTACCAAACGCCCTGCATTAATGCCCTTTGCAATTAAATAATCTACCACCGATTTTGAGCGATTATCACTTAACTTTAAATTATAATCGTCAGAACCCTTACTATCTGTATGGCTTCCTAACTCTATTTTTAAAGTTGGGTTATCGTTTAATAATTTAATTAAACGCTCCAACTCATTTGCTGATTCAGGTCTAATAGTCGCTTTATCAAAATCAAAAAAGATATTACGTAGCACAATGGTGCTTCCAATTTCTATTTTCTTTAACGCTACATCTTTATTAAATTCTTGAAAGTCGGCATTATCAGGTAAATTAAAATTTTCTGAATGAAATAAATAACCATCGCGTTTTACAGCAATACCATAGTTTTTACCACTTGGCAAGGTAACCAAATATTTACCTGTACTACTATTAGATTTAAAAGTAGCCAATATTATATTTTTATCGTTATCAATTAAATCAATACTTGCTTCTAAAGGTTTAGTAGTTTTTGCATCAGTAACTACACCTTTTAAAATGGTAAGTTTTGCAACTTTTACTTCTACAACATTTTCGGTTTTTAAATTGCTTACGGGGTTAGCAACCATTGCTAATAGTTGGTCTTGGGTATTTAATAGTGGTTGTTTTTCGGGCCCTAAAAATGTAATACGGTAAAGATCTTGGTCGCCAAAACCGCCTTGTTTTGCAGATGCAAAATAACCTCGGCTTCCGCTACCGGCTACTACAAAAAACACATCATCATCGGGACCATTAATTGGGTAGCCTAAATTTACAGGCTTGCCCCATTTGCCATTATTAAATTCTGATTTAAAAATATCGTAACCACCCATACTGTTATGTCCTTTACTACTAAAATACATAGTTTTACCGTCGGGATGCATATACACGCCATCTTCGCCATACTTGGTATTTATATCGGCACCAATATTTTTTGCAGGTCCCCATTCGCCTTTAGCATCTAATTCGCAAACATAAATATCACCTTCGCCAATGCCAGCATCTTTATTTGTAACAAAATATAATTGCCTTCCATCGTAACTTAAGCTTGCAGTATTTTCATGATATTTGGTATTAATGTTTTTGTTTAAATGAATAGGGGGTTCCCAATCGGTACCAAATAAAGTAGTTTCGTACAAATCACCACCATCTTTTGTTAAATCGCGATAAATAAAAAGTTTAGAGCCGTCTAAGGATAAGCCAGCTACGGCGTCGTGGCTTTCGGTATTTACATTTTTACTTAAAGGCTTTGAGGGTTGCCATTTGCCATTTAGTTTAGTGGATATGTAAACGTCTTCAAAGTATTTATTATCACCTTCGTCTTTTTTTCCGCCCATAGTATTATCTCGGCGTGCCGTAAACATTATGGTTTCTTCATCGGCGGTAATAGCAGCACCATATTCGGGGTAAGGGGTATTAATTGCCGACCCTAAATTATCTACAAAAACACGCTCGGGGTTTGCCGAAAATAGTTTACCATTTTGGCATTCGCTAATTTTTTTATTTACGTCTTCAATTTCGGTAGCATTATTTTTAGCTTTTAAATTTAAAAAAACTAAGTACTCGTTATATTTAGCAATGGCCTCATCCCATCTTACATTAAATTGGTATGTCCAGGCTAACCAGTAGCAAATATCAGCTTCTACTTTTTTATCGAGGGCATACGCTTGTTCAAAATGTTTTAGGGTTAGGGGGTTGCTTGGTTCGGTTATAAACCAAACCATACCTAACATATAATTTAAGCGAGCATTGTTTGGGTTAAAGTTATTAGCAGTATTTAAAGGCGCTAATGCATTTCTAAAATTAGTAATGCCGCTACCTCTGTAATCGTGGTGACTAATGGGTAAATGTTTGGTAGTAGATATAAATTGTTTTTTAAAATCATTAAATTCTTCACGAGCTTGTCCGTAAAAATCTGTGCCCACATCTAATTGTTTGCGGGCAATTTTTAATTCTTCTTTTTTAGAAGGAAAATTATCTTTTTCAAATTCTACTGTTTGAGAAAACAATGTAAATGCAAAGCTGCAAAACGTTAGTAAGTATATTTTTTTCATTTTAATATTTTTAATCAATGCACGAGGCGTTAATAAATGATTTAGCACTTTCTACACCTAATTCTAAGGCTTTTTTCCAATCGGCGCAACAGCCTTCTTCTTCGCGCAACATTTGTTTGGCAATACCACGGTTATAATAAGCGGGGCCATTTTTAGCATCGTGCTCAATAGCTTTTGTAGCCATATTTTTACCTTTGGTATATTCTTTATTTTTAATAGCGATGGAAGCTAAGTTATTGTATGCCGAAGAATTATTAGGTTGTTTTTTTAATACTTCTTCAAAGTCGGCTTGTGCTGCTTTTAAATTATTGTTTTCAAAATTAGCCGAACCACGATTTATTAAAGCTATTAAATAAGCTGGATTTGCTTGTAAGGCCTTACTGTATGCATTAACGGCTTTATCGTAATTTTTATTTAAGCGGTAGGCCGAGCCTAAATTATTGTGTATAAATACAAGGCTATTATCAATAGTTAACGCTTTTTCGTAATCGGCAATTGCGCCAGAATAATCTTGTTTTGCACGTTTGGCGCTTGCTCTATCATTATAAGCGTAGGTATAATTTGGATTTGATGTAATGGCTTTGGTATAAAACTCTATGGCTTTATCAAATTCTTTTGTTTCATATAATAATAAACCTTTATAGTACGAGGCTTCAGCGTGAGCTGGATTTAGTTTTAAGCAGTTATCTAAGGCTACATTTGCGCTATCTTTTAAACTCATATCAAAATAAATTAAACCTTTATTAAAATAAGTTTCGGGGTTTTGGCTATTTAGTTTTATGGCTTGATTTATATCTGTAACGGCTTCGGTATGTTTTTTTAAATGTGTATAGGCAATAGCGCGGTTACTTAACGCTTTATCAAACGTTGGTTTTGCTGTAATGGCTTTTGTAAATAAATCTACCGCAGTGGCACATTCGTTTTTATGTAAAGCTGTTAATCCATTGTTGTAATCTAACTCGGCTTGTTGGTCGGGGGTTAAATTACTAGCCACCTTAACGGTATCTTGTGCGTGTATAGTTATACCAACGCAACATAAAACTGATAATAAAATTATACGCATAAATAATAAAATAAAAACTAAATATAATTAAAAATTTATATAAGTAAAAGTTTTGTTTTTAAAGCTTATCTACCACTTTTACAGTAAATTTTAATACCATAGTATGTACAGTAAACTTAATTTATTTTTTGTGTTGTATTTTATAACTACAACCATTAATTCTCAAACAAAATTGGAAGGTTTTTTTGATAATGCCAACAGAAAAATAAAAGATAAAACTACTGGTAAACTCGAAAAAAAGCAAAAAGAGTACGACGAAAGTAATTTTAATTATGCCATCTCGTTTTTAGATAATAGTGGTTTGTTTGAGGCCGATGAAAAAGGAAATGCAAATAATAATACCCTACTAAATAGTACCAAACGATTAACAGGCGATGGCGTAACAATTGAAGATGATGCCTACTCATGTTTAAAAAATGGTGAAGCGCTAATGGTAATAAATAAATATTATTTAGCAGAAAAAAGTTTATTACAAGCAAAAATATTGTACGAAGGTGTAAGTAAAACTAACACCCTTAATTACTCGCAAGTAATTAGCGATTTGGGTTTATTATACCAATCAAAAGGTCGCTATACAAAAGCAAAACCGTTTAACGAACAAGCTCTTACCTTGCGTGAAAATGGCGAAAATAAAGGAATGTACATTGTAGCTGTAAACAACAATGCTGTGTATTATAAAGAAACAAGTAATTATACCCTAGCCGAAGAACAATTTAAAAAAGCCTTAGCGCTTGCCAATACCGCTAACGATAATTTGGCAAAGGCTTTGGTAAATAATAATTTAGCCATGACGTATTTAGATATGAATAAGCTAAAAGATGCCGAAACATACATGAATACAAGTATTACGGAGGCCGCTAAAATTTTAAAAGAAAACGAAAGTAATTTTATTAAACTTCAAATTAACTTAGCAAATATTTACCGTTTCGAAAAAAAATATAAAGAGAGTGAAGAACTTTATTTAAAGGCCATTGAAGTAAAAGAAAAAAAATTAGGAAAACACCCCGATTTAGCACACCTAAAAAAAGGCTTAGCCCAATTGTATATGGAAATGGGTAAAACAGCAGAAGTAGAAAGTTTATTACAAAGTGCATACGATATTGATAAACGGAAACTAGGAGAAAATAATCCTGCTACATTAGCCATTCAACAAGAGCTAGCCAACTATCATCGTTTTAATGCGCACCCTGCAATGGCCTGTGAGTTACTTTATACAGTAGTTGAAAAGAAAAAAGAAATTTATGGCGAAACGCACCCTAATTATATTCAGGCACTTGAAGATTTAGCTTTGGCGCAATGGGAATTTAACAAAATAAGCGAAGCAAAAGTAAACTACAAAACCGTAATTGATAATACTTTAAATTACATAAATACTTTTTTTAATTCGCTAAACGATAACGAAAAAACATTGTATTGGGAAAAAACAAACACACGCCTACAACGTTTTTACTCATTTGCAATTGCTAATTATATATTAACCGATGAATCAATTGATGAAAACTTAGTAAGCCAATTATACACCACCTTAATAAATACAAAGGGCTTTTTGCTAAATAATTCTTCAAAAATTAGAAACATAATTGCTGCCAGTACCGACGAGGATTTAAAAGCAACCTACAACAAATGGTTAGAAGCTAAAGAAAATTTAAACCAAGCCTACCAATTAACTAAAGAAGAACAAACACAAGAAAAAATAAACATTGATAGCTTAAAAATTAAAGCCAACAATTTTGAACGAGAATTATCGCAAAAAAGCGCCCTGTTTAAAGATGAAACCGAAAATACAATTATAAGTAACGAGGCTATTCAAAA
>JAYTRS010000093.1:0-2121 GCA_043746065.1 Bacteroidota bacterium
ATTTTGGCTTTGCCGGTGAGTATGGTTTACATAAGCGCTTTGGCATTGGCTTTCGCTTTAAAGCTAATAATTATTTTACATCAAAAGATAGTGTAACCAATACTAAACCTACTGTTAAAACAAACGACTTTGTGGTTGTTTTAAATTACCATCCTATTGTTAAAAATAAATTTGATTTAGTATTAGGTGCAGATATTGGCTACTCAAGTTTTAAATATAAAGTAAACGATAAAGATAATTTTATAGTATCGGGTGGTGGAAGTTATTTTTCGTTATATGCAAATCCTCGTATATATTTTGGAAGGTTTGGAATAAACTTTAAATTATATGCACCCTTTGTTAACTATACAAGTTTAACTACCAACAATGCCGATTTTAACAAATACATTACCATTACTAATTGGAAAGGTAGCGGCTTTGGTTTAGGTTTTGGTATACAATACCGCTTTTTAGATTAAAAAACTTATTGCTTTTTTTATAAAAAATTTGTGCGGTTAATTGCCTGTAATTGGCTTATCGTCTAAATTACGTGTATCTAGTGCATCGCGCAGGCCATTGCCTACTAACATAAATGCTAATACCAACGTCATAATAGCTACACCTGGAATAAAAGCTAAATAAGCTTTATCCATTAATATATAGCCATGGTGTGCATTGGTCATTTCGCCCCAACTTGGTACTGGTGGTTGCGCACCAATACCTAAAAAGCTTAAACCTGCTTCGGTTAAAATGGCAAATGCAAAATTACTGGCAGCCATTACCACTACTGGCCCCATAACGTTAGGTAAAATATGCCCGAAAATAATACGCATATTTTTAAAGCCTAAAGCACGCCCTGCTTCTACAAATTCTTTTTCTCTAATACTTAATATTTGGCCGCGTACAATACGCGCTACATCTACCCACATGGTTAAGCCTACGGCAATAAATACTTGCATAATACCTTTTCCTAATACTAAAGTAATGGCTATTACTAATAACAAGGTTGGTATACTCCAAACTACATTTATTAACCACATAATTAACGAATCTATTTTGCCGCGATAATAACCAGCAATAGCTCCAAATAAAATACCAATAAAAATAGAAATAATAACAGAAACTAAACCTACACTCAGGCTAATGCGTGTACCAATTAATAGCCTACTCAATAAATCACGTCCTAACAAATCAGTACCTAAAATATACTTTTTGGTAACAATGTTTTCTTTTCTTATTTTTTGTTGTAATTCGATGATTGATTTTGTGATTTTTGTGCTGTTGCCTATTTCGTAGAAAGATAGTTGATTTTTTAAAGAATCGAACATGATGGGCGATTTACTATCAATAGCATACACAACATCTGCCAAGTTTATTTTAGAAATGGAACCTTTATTATTTTCGGTATTTCCAGTATATTCCTCTACTAAAATAAATTGGTTTTTAAAAAAATAATTATAAATAGTAAAGCCAGAGTAAGGATCGGTTTTACCAAAAATCATAACACTAAAAAAAGACTGTTTTTCAAGTGCTTCGTTTTTTTTAACTAATAAAATTTTAGATGTAAAACCGGGTTGTTTAATATGCAATTCGGGTTTTTGATCGTTCGCAAAGGGTGTAGGATCAGGAGTAATTAAATACCCAAGTATAGAAATAATACAGGATAAAATAATAATAACTAAACCCAACACTGATAATTTGTTGCGTTTAAAACGTCGCCAAGTTTGTTGACTTAGCGTTTCTGATTCAAAATCTATAGGCTTCTTTTTAAAAAACACAGTTATTTATTTCCATTTTGGTTTAGTAAAAAACGAAGCCGTTGCAACTATGCAAACATACATAGGGTAAATAAATCCAACTGGAAAAACATACCAAATTAAACTTCTGTTTTTTAAAAAACTCGAAGCTAAAAATAGTAATAAACTATCAATTAACAATTTAAAAAGTATAAAAATTAAGCCCAATTGACTATTTTCAGGCATTAAAAAGCTAATTATTAAGCTAAATAACCAAATTACATTTACAGTAAAGCTTAAAAATGCTAAAACTAAATTAAGTTTATTACTGTTACTATTAAATTTTGAGACCCAACGCACTTTTTGATTTATTAATTGCCCAAACGAAAATGCGGGATAAGTATAT
>JAYTRS010000094.1:0-2117 GCA_043746065.1 Bacteroidota bacterium
ATAACAAAAGAAAAAATTGCTAATAAGCCAAATAATAACCATTCCATTTTAAAAATAAAAAAAATTAGTCTTTAGTAATTTCTTTTATTTCTTCTTCGGCGTTTACTTGCCACACGTTCATTTGTCCATCTTGGTCAAAATCGGTTACCGAAGAGGCTTTGGCTACAAAGGATTTGTTATTGGCTTCTGTAATTTCAATTTTATAATTGGCTTTACCGTCTTGTGTTACCAGTTTAGACTGCTCAAAGCCAATATCATCTAAATTATTAGAATATTTTGAATTTATATAAAAGTAATTTTTTTCTAAATTTAAAATGTGTTTTAATTGCATTTGTGCTTCCAACGATTTAGTTCGACCAATTAAAGGCATTAATTTAGGCACAGCCATTGACAATAAAATACCTATTAAGGCCAATACCAAAAGCAATTCAATCAAGGTCATTCCTTTAACTTTGTGTTGATGAACTTTTTTTAAATATTTATTTATAGATATCATGCGTTTAACAAATTTAGATATTTTTTTTGATTTACAATTTATGCAGTTAAATACATCATTGTTAAACTAAAATGTACCCGAACTCATTTCAAACATTGGTAAATACATAGCTACTAATATAAAGCCTACAAATAAACCTAGTAAAATAATAAAAATGGGTTCTATTAATTTACCTACTACCGCTTGTTGATGCTCAATTTCGGCTGAATATTGTTTATGTAATTTATCAAAAATAAGTTCGGGAGCATTTACTTCTTCACTTAATTTAATTAGTGCTACCAACTTCTTTGGGAATATTTTGTGTTTTCCTAAACTCTCGTTTAGTAATTTACCCTCTTTTACTACTTCGTTTTTTACTGTTTCTAGGGCTTGTTCCATTGGGTAATACTCTATCATGTTTTTTACCAAATCTAAAGCATCGTTTATCATTACCTTAGCTCCTGCCAATAATTTCATGCTTTGACAAAAACGTGCTAAGTATATTTTTTGTATTAACTTGTTTATGCCCGGAATTTTTAAAAATAAATTAGAGGTAAATCGCCTATACCAGTTTTTTTTATGTTGTGTTTTGTGAACTAATACAATTGCAAAAATTATCGTAAAAACTGTACCAAAAATTAAGCCACTTTTATTGCTTAGTTTTATTAAAAATTGAGTTATGGCAGGTAATTCTCCACCCGTTTGGGTAAAAATATCACTAAAAATAGGCACTACAAATGATAACATAAAATACACCGTTAAAATAGCCATGCTAATAACTACGATAGGGTAAGTTAATACACCTATAATTTGGCGACGAAGTTTAATACTCGATTCGTAAAAAGACCCTAATTCTTTTAATACTTCGGCTAATTTGCCTGTTTCTTCGCCAATTTTTATACTTTGTCCCTCGTATTTACTAAACACTTTTTCATGCTTGGCAATAGCTTCGTAAATACGTTTGCCACTTATAATGTCGTTTTTTATCTCTTCTAATAAAGCTTTGTGTTTTTTATTGGGTATATCTTCTTCAATAATTTCAAAGGCAGTTTTTATATCTACTCCTGTAGAAAGTAATAAGCCTAATTCTGTATAAAAACCTTCTTTTTCTTTAGCGCCAAACTTTTTCTCAAAAAAAGAAATTTCAGTATTTAAAAGATTGCTTACACCATTATTGGTCGGGCTGTCCTTTTTTGATACTGCTATCTTTTCTTTTTTTGAATATTTTGCTAAATCTATACTTGCCAATGCTAATCTGTTTTATCTAATTTTAATTTTATGTAAGCATCGTAATTTTTATAAAAGTAGAAATTAAATTTTTGTTTTGTGTAATCAGTTTCAAAAAATAAAAAATTTAAGAGTTTGTTTTGATAAATGGAATTGGTCATTAGTTCATATTCTTTTTTTATTTTTTTTGCTTCGATATGAAAGGTATCGCAATGCTGCATTTTTTTTAAAAGTATCACTTTTTCTAATACTTCCAACTCAACCTCCGAACTGTCTCGTTTAATACTAAATTTATTTTCGGAAGTTTCTATAATGGTATTTGCATTTAGGGCTTCATAAGTCATTCTTCTTTTAAAATCAGTGTATTCGTTTATAAACCGATTTTGCTGTTTATAATTAGCAAATAATTTTTGAA
>JAYTRS010000095.1:0-6734 GCA_043746065.1 Bacteroidota bacterium
TTTAAATTATTGTTTTTTATTGTCGTAACTCTTGCCGCGCTGGGTGGTATGGTTTACCTGGTTTAATCATTTGTGTTTAAGGCAAACATGGGTATTTCATATATAGTTATTATTTTTTTATTGTTTTAAGGTTTAGCCAGTTTCTACATTTTTTATGCTTAAAGTAAACATGGCTATTTCATATTAAAATTTGGTTAACTGTATTTTTTGGATAATTCAAAAATTAAGTGTTTAAGTATGGTGTAGTTATCCTTATTTCTTCCTAAAAATATAATAAAGTCGTCTTTTTGGTTTGAGGTTGTTTTTTTATTGTTATTTTTTAGTTCATACTCAAAAATTTTAACGAGGGTAAGTACATTTTTATAGTTATCATTTTTTTCAGCTTTTATTTTCCGAACAATACTTTTAAGTATATTTTCTACTAAATCATAAACATTCATTTGAAGATAAATATATGCCAATGTTAGTTTAATATCTGTTATTATATGAAAATAATCTTTAAAGGTATTTTCATTTAATAGGGTATTTAAAATAGTGGCGGCCTCTTTTAAATTGCCTTTATAAAAATTAACCATTGCGGTATAAATACCGTATTGTACTTTTGAGTGGGTATCGTTTATATCAAACAAAACATTATTATTTGATTTATCCGTAATTTCTGAAATACAATTTGTTGTTTGGAGGAAATTAATTTTAGAGGTGAAAAAAAATGACGTGTTACAAATGCCCGTGTATAGTAAAATATTTTGAGTTTTAGCATTTAATAAATCGTAATTAACTTTTGCTTTTTGTGTTTGTCCAATTTTTAAATAGTATTCAAAGTAAAGATAGTTAAGCGGAGTCTCCCAATATTTATAGGTAGAAGACTCAGGAAGTTCGTTAATTCTAACTTTGGTTATTTCAAATACTTCTTCAATGGTTAAATTACCTGTTAATGAAATATTACAAAACAAATACAATTGAATTTGAATAAAGCTTACTATTATTTCTATTTGTTTCGATGGATTTAAATCGTGTTGACCAATTATTTCTTTTTGTATAAATAATAATGTTTCTAATAATTTGTGCGATTTTGAATAATTATACTGACCAATTATTTTATTAAAATTTCCCAAAATCTCTTCCGACTTCTCGATAGATAAACTAAAGGCAAAGTGTTTATTATACAATTGAGAGTAGTGAAAATATTTTTCTGAGTATAAATTTATTTTTTTTAAAGTACTATACACAGTGAGTAATTCGTTGTGCATATCGTATTTTAATAAATCGCTTTCTATTTTTTCGAGATACGGAATTGCTATTTCGCGAGGCTCTTGAAAACACATTTGAGGTATAGCATCCAACCGTTTTAATATTTCTTCGCGAGAAATATTTACATCGCCAGACAAATAATTTTGAATTTTGTCGTATAATCTAGATTTAAGTACATAATACGAGTTATTACTTAAGTTTAGGTGATGTACTATTTCAGCATCTTTTGCATCTTTTCTATAAGCTCTATATAGGTATAAAAAATTATCAGCTTTATTTTTAATTAAGCTTTGCTCAATGTTTTTGTATAAACTATCTTCAATGTGTGTTATTATTTTTCTAAGTTTTATCAATAAAGTTTAATTTAAATATTTGTAATATTTTCTACTATTAACATTTAAAAGTAAATTTAATAAAAATATTAAACCCAAAAAAATTTTAAACATTACACACCAATTATATATACATGTTGCCTTTAATTAGTTATTGTCACTTTTAAATTGATATTTTTTGATATAAATTACTCAAAACAATTAGTTTATTATTAGGTAATATATATTAAATTGCTAAAACAGTTATTTATAGTCAAACATTATATTATTAATTAATATCTATTTCTTTAATTATAGTCGTTCAATTCTGAAGCAAATTTGTAGCAATTCTGTAGATGTAAATTTTAGGTTAAAAAATGCAGTGATAGCAACACTTTTAATAACATTAAAATAATACTGTTTTGGTTTTAAAATATAAATTATACTCTACATTTGGTGAGCAAAAAGTGAACACCCTAAAAGAATTGTTTTTATAAAAAATAATATTCTTTAACCGCTTTAAAAATTAAACTAAATTTTTAAAAATGAGCGGACTTTATATACCTTATAAATTTAAACTTACTGCTTTTTTTTTAGCAGTAGTATGTGTTTTTAATTTTTCAATGCAAGCACAAATTTCAACTTTTCCTTATTTTCAAAATTTTGAAACAAATACAGGTGGTTGGGCATCTGGCGGAACATTATCTGATTGGGTATGGGGCACACCATCAAAACCAACCATTACAGGCGCTGGTGGTGGAACAAAATGTTGGGTTAACGGTGGATTAACTTTATCAGGTGTTGGTTATAATTATAATGAGGTTAGTTATGTTACAAGCCCTGTATTTAATTTTTCATCTCTTTCTTATCCTTGGATTTCATTTAAATTATTTTGGGAAACAGAACGAAAATGGGACGGAGGAAATTTACAATATTCTCTAAATGGTGGCACTACCTGGATAAGAGTTGGAGCAGTGGGAGATCCCATTGATTGTATGAATGCAAATTGGTATAATACAAGCAGCATTAGTCAATTAGTTATTTTAGATCCCTCAAAACAAGGTTGGGGAGGAAATCATTTTGCTTTTGGTACTGTGCCAAGCGGAACAGCAACTTGTTATTTAGGTTCAGGTTCTAATGGCTGGTTGGTGGCAAAACATTGCTTAACGGGTTTAGCTGGTCAGCCAAGTGTAATGTTCAGGTTTACCTTTGGCGCAGGTTTTGTGTGTAATTATTACGATGGCTTAGCGTTTGATGATGTACTTATACAAGAGGGTATGGCTAATGCACCTAATTTTTCGTATGTCTGCTCTGGTACTCCTAGTTTAATTAATTTTACAAGTATTCTTCCTTCTTGCCCTAATCCAACAACAACAACTTTAGCTTGGAATTTTGGCGACCCCGCATCTGGAGCATCTAATAATTCAACAGCTACAAACCCCTCTCATACTTTCTCCTCATCAGGTATTTATACCATTAGCCTCACTCAAACGGGTGGTCCATGTAATCCTCCAGGAATTATTACACATACACTCTCAATTATTAATAGTGCAATCACAGCATCAACAAACGTAACTTGTTTTGGCGGAAATAACGGTAATGCAATTGTAACAGCTACTAACGGTACAGGAGCTTATACTTATAGTTGGTCTCCAATAGGAGGTAACGCTTCTACTGGTATAAATTTAACGGCAGGTAATTATAGCGTAACCGTAACAGATGGATTAGGATGCAAAAAAACATCAACAGTAAACATTACCCAACCACCCGTAATAAATGACACTATAAATACTTCAAACACAACTTGTGGTAATGCAGTAGGTGCAGCAACAATAACTGCTGGTGGAGGCACACCTAATTATACTTATAATTGGCTGCCAAGCGGAGGAACTGCGAGTGTAGCTAGTAATTTGGCGGCGGGTACCTATTCGGCAATAATTACCGATTATAATGGTTGTACACATACAATCAGTGCCACAATTAATTCAGGCGGTGGTCCAACAGTAGTATTAACTGGCACTAATGTGACTTGTTTTGGTGGAAGTACAGGTATAGCATCGGCTACGGTTATTGGGGGTATTGCACCTTATACTTATAGTTGGTCTCCTACTGGTGGAACAGCTATAATCGCTACAAATTTAATAGCAGCAAATTACAACTTAGTTGTTACCGATGCTAGCGGTTGTGTTGGTAGCTCTGCTATTACTATTACTCAGCCCACGGCAGCGCTTACAGCTGTTTTATCAGCTACTAATGTTACTTGTAACGGTTTCAATAATGGTATTGCAAACGTTGTAGCAAGTGGCGGAACAACGGGTTATACTTATAACTGGTTACCTACTGGCGGAACAGGAACTACTGCCAATGCATTAACTGCAACTATTTATAGCGTTACTATTACTGATACTAAAAATTGTACAGCCACTAATACTGTTGTTATAACTCAACCAAATGTATTAACCGCAATAGTTACTTCAAGCAATATAAGCTGTAATGGTTTAAATAATGGTGTAGCACAGGTTATTGCTAGTGGTGGTACTGTAGTATACTCTTATAATTGGTTACCAAGCGGTGGAACTAATTCCATTACTACCCCTAATTTAACAGCTGGTAATTATAGTGTTGTTGTAACCGATGCTAGTGGTTGTACTAAAACAAATACCACTACTGTTACACAACCCATACCTATTACAAATACCATAACAACTAATAATGTAATGTGTTTTGGGCAAACAAGTGGTTCGGTATCGGTAACGGCTAGTGGCGGTGTAGGAGGGTATAGTTATAACTGGCAACCCATTGTTTCTAATAATGCAAATGTAACAAATATAGGGGCAGGGGCATATACCGTTGTTGTAACTGATGCCAATGGCTGTACAAAACAATCGGTTATTACTATAACACAACCGCAACAATTAAACATAGGTAATTTAAACAATCAAGGTATTTGTTTGGGCCAAACGGCTACATTAGTAGCAAACGTTAGTGGTGGCTCGCCTGCTTACACTGTTAATTGGCAGCCTATTAATAGCAATGGCACAAGCATTTTTGTTTCACCAACAGTAACCACTAACTATTTGGTAACGGCTACTGATAATAATGGCTGTGTAAGTTTACCTGCTTTAATTACGGTATCGGTAGCACCATCGGTTTCCTTATCGGTTAATAATAGTGTAAGTGTTTGTTACGAAGCCTTAACAACATTAACCACTGTGGCTAGTGGTGGCAACGGTAATTATCAGTACAGTTGGTTACCAAGTAATAATACATTAAGTAGTTTAACCTTTACTGCCGCTAGCAACCAACAATTCACAGTAAGTGTAAGTGATGGTTGTAGTACCGTTAAAAAAACAATTACTATTTTAGTAACTACTAAACCAACTATTAAATTGTTTCCGCCAACAATTGGCTGTGCACCATTGTGCGTAAGTTATTACGACTCTACCCTTATAAACTCAGGTGTAATTGCAAATTGGAATTGGAGTTTTACAAATGGGCAAGTAAGTAATTTAGCAAGTCCTATTATTTGTTTTACAAGTGCAGGTAGTTATAGTGGCTCTTTAAATGTAGTTACCACAAATAATTGTGAGTATCAATTAAGTACTATTGCAAATATATCTTTATCGCCAAAACCTAAGGCCGATTTTACATCTAACTTAGGTTACGAAACAACTGAATATAACGCTTCGTTTTTATTTACAAATGCATCTACTAATTATACCTCGGTAGTTTGGTATGCACCAAACAGCCCACAGTATGGTAATGTTATTCATGCTAATTTTAATAGTGTGGGCTTATATCCTGTTACCTTAATTGCTTCAAATAATTTTGGTTGCCAAGATAGTGTTACCAAACTGATAAAAATAAATCCTGAGTTTACATTTTTTGCTCCCAATTGTTTTACACCAAACGATAATGGTTTAAACGATAAATTTTTACCCAAAGGTATGGGCTGGAAAGAAAGCACTTTTAAGTTAGCCATATACGATAGATGGGGCGAACAAATATACAGTACCAATGATGTATTAGCAGGTTGGGATGGCACTAAAGGCGGCGAAAAAGTACAAGACGATGTATATGTTTGGAAAGTACATTTAAAAGATATTTTTAATAAAGAACATAATTATGTGGGACATGTGAGTATTGTTAAATAATTAAAAAAATAATTTATTTATATTTCATAAAGACATTAACCTTTTCGAAATCAATTATAAAGTTTGATAAATCAAACCGTTCGGTTACTTTAAATAAAAAAGTCTGTATTCTACTTGCATTTTAATTTTTACGTTCTATCAACTACTAACTATCTAAGCAAAAATTATGTAGTAGGCTTAATGCTTAAATACATAGCACAAATTATACTTTAAATTACATAACTTATTTAAATAATTATGTAACTTTTTTAAAGTTGATTAATGCAATTTTGTATAGTAAACTAAAATTAAAAAAAATGGAAGCAGCTAAAACAAAATGGGAAATTGATACTACACATAGTGAAGTAACATTTAAAGTAAAACATTTAATGATATCAAATGTTAGAGGAACTTTTAAAGAGTTTGGGGCTGTAGTTTACACAAGCGAAAATAATTTTTTAACATCTGACATTGATTTTTGGTTATCTCTATCTTCATTAGATACTGGTGACAAGAAACGAGATGCTCATTTAAAAAGCGCTGATTTTTTTAATGCTAAGAACCACGAAAAAATAAAATTTAAAGGCACATCCTTAGCTAAAATGGATAATATTGGTGGTTATGAGTTGTATGGTGATTTAACCATTAAAAATATTACTAAACAAATTAAATTGAATGTAAAATTTAATGGTTTAGTAAAAGATCCAGAGGGCAATACAAAAATTGCGTATTCAATTATCGGAAAAATAAATCGAAAAACATGGGGTTTAAATTGGAATACCTTATTAGAAGCTGGTGGAGTATTAGTGAGCGAAGAAGTACTCATAAATTGCGAAATGGAATTAATTAAATAATAAAAAACTTTCTATTAAAACCTTTAAAGCAAAAGATATTCAAAATGGCGTTAAGGAATTTAGCAATCATTCAAAAACAGATATGGTAGCCATTATAAGTAAAAAACATTCTGCATTTTATAATCTATTTATTGAAACAAACACTAAAAAATAGCATTTGCTTCTAAAATTCCAGTAATGGCAAT
>JAYTRS010000096.1:0-2103 GCA_043746065.1 Bacteroidota bacterium
TTATTTTTCTAATTTTTCTAAACACACCTTTGGCTTCGTTTAAAATAATTGTAAGTAATGCACTATTTTTACTTAATACATTTATAGTAAAACTCATATCGGGTTTACCAAAATATTGGCGTGCATTAGTAAGTGGTACAATACATACTTTATCGCCACCAAAGCCCGAGCTGTTACCTTTTGGTTTTAATACGCCTATTACTTTATAACGATTAGCGCCAATTTTAATAGTTTTATCAACGGCTGATTGGTTTTTTGGAAACAAGGCTATCTCAATCTCTTTACCAATAATAACTAAATGAGCGCCGCTAATAATTTCTACTGGATTAAAATTGCGTCCACGATCTAATTCATATCCTGCGGTGAGAATATAGTTTTCATCGCTACCAAATACTTGTATGTTAGGATTTGTTTTTTTACTTTTATATTTTAAACGGCTGTTAAAGCTTGCCATTGTTGAAACTGAAGTTATAACAGGATAATTAAATTCGTTTTTAAAACGTACCGCTTCTTTATATGTAATATTTGGATAGGGTTTTGCTTTTTTACCTTTGCGCCCAATTTTAATATTTACATCGGCATTGCGAATGGTAAAAGTATTGGCACCCATGCTTGTGAAATTATTATTAATGCCATTTTTAATAGCATCAATAGCTGATAAAATACCCACCAAGGCCATTATACCAATGCTAATTATAAGCATAGTAATTATAGCTCGCAAGCGGTTGGCTTTAATAGATTGAAGCGCTATGGAAATATTTTGTTTTAAAAAGTTCAAAATTATTTAGCCATTAAACTTTCAATTTCTTCCGCTTCCAGCGGAATATTTTTCATTAAATCTAACTGACCAGTAGTTGTTATTAACACATTATTTTCTAAACGTATTCCTAAATTTTCTTGCGGAATGTAAATGCCTGGCTCCACTGTAAATACCATGCCTGCTTGCATAGGCTCGGTAAAAAAGCCTACATCATGTACATCTAAACCTAAAAAATGGCTGGTGCCATGCATAAAATATTTTTTATAAGCAGGCCAGTTTGGGTTTTGTGCTTTTACTTCTGCAGTTGTAATTAAGCCCAATTGTAATAATTCTTCAGTCATTAAATCGCCAATGGCTTTGTTATATTTATCAAAAGTTTGACCTGCTAATAACATCCCTGTTGCGGCTTTCATTACGCGCAACACTGCATTATATACTTGTTTTTGGCGTGGTGTAAATTTACCACTTACTGGCAAGCAACGGGTTAAATCGCTGGCGTAGTTGCCATACTCGGCTGCTACATCTAATAAAATTACATCCCCCTCTTTACATTGTTTGTTATTATCAACATAATGTAATACACAAGCGCTTGCACCACTTGCAATTATTGGTCCGTAAGCAAAACCTGCGCTTCGGTTACTAATAAATTCGTGAATTAATTCGGCTTCAATTTCGTATTCCCAAACGCCAGGTTTAACAAATTTTAATAAACGACGTATACCTTTTTCGGTAATATCGCAGGCTTGTTGAATTAAGTCAATTTCTTGTGTGTTTTTAATAGCCCGAATTTTATGCATGATTGGTGCACTACGTTTGTAGCTATGTAATGGAAATTTTTGTTGGATGGCTTTATTAAAGCGCATTTCGGCAGTTTGCGTACTATTGCCATTGCGATTGTGCTCGTTACTATTTAAATAAATAAATTCAGGTTGGTAAAAAAATGCTTTCATTATTTTATCAAATTCGTGATACCAATAAATATGCTCAATACCGCTAACCTCGGTAGCTTGCAACTTGTTTAATTTGGCACCTTCCCAAATAGCAATTAATTCGCTGGTTTCTTTTACAAATAAAATTTCTTTGTGTTTACCATCTTTTACATCTGGAAAAATAACCAAAATAGTTTCTTCTTGATCAATACCTGTGAGGTAAAATAAATCGCTATTTTGTTTAAAACCCATGCTACCATCGGCATTGGTAGGCATCGTATCGTTACTTGTAAAAATAGCCAACGAATTTGGCTTTAAATAATTTTTAAATTTTTTACGATTTTCAATAAATAAGTTGGTGTCGATTTTTTGGTATTTCATTATTATTAATTTTATGAGATTGATTTTTTCCTT
>JAYTRS010000097.1:0-2093 GCA_043746065.1 Bacteroidota bacterium
ATTTAAATTTTTTTAACTAAAAACAACTAAAAATAATTTTTTACAATTCTTGTATTTCTAACCAGCGCAAGTTTTTTTCATCTAAGGTTAGGGTTAGAACCTTTAGTTCATCGCTTATTTTTTGTATGTGTTCGTAATCTGTTATTCCACTTGCCAACTCTATTTCTAATTTTTTCTTTTTTTCTTCTAAAACAGGAAGTTCGCTTTCTAATTCTTTTAACTCGTGCTGTAGTTTAAACGATAATTTTTTTGGAGAATCAACACTAACAACTTGCGGTTTTTCTTCTATTGTGTTTTCTGGTTTCGTTATACTGAGCGTAGTCGAAGTATTATCGCCTTCTGTTGCGCTGAGCATGGCATTGTTTTTTTTATCAATTAATTTTTGTTCTTGTTGCCACTCTCTATAGTCGCTATACGTTCCAGGATAATCTTTTATTTCGCCATCACCCTCAAAAGCAAAAACGTGGTCAACTAATCTATCCATAAAATACCTATCGTGGCTTACAATTAACACACAGCCTTTAAATTCATCTAAAAATTCTTCTAAGGTTTGTAGGGTTACAATATCTAAATCGTTGGTAGGCTCATCTAAAATCAAAAAGTTAGGATTTTTTACCAGTACGGTTAATAAATACAAACGACGTTTTTCGCCCCCACTTAATTTGCTTACAAAACTATGTTGCACTTCGGGTGGAAAATTAAAACGTGTTAATAAAGCCGATGCCGAAAGGCTTGTGCCATTTGCTAAAGGAATAAACTCGGCAATATCTTTTACAACTTCTAATATACGTTTATCGTTATTTAATTGTATGCCTCCCTGTGAGTAATAGCCAAAAACTACAGTATCACCTGTTTGAACTTTACCCTCATCAACTTGTAATTCGTTTAAAATAATTTTCAATAAGGTAGATTTTCCCGCACCATTTTTACCAACAACACCAATTTTTTCGCCATTAATAAATGTATAGGTAAAAGGATTAATTAATTTTTTATCGCCAAAGTGCTTGCTTATTTTATGAAGTTCAACAATTTTAGAACCTAAGCGCTCCATTTTTACGCTTAGTTCAATTTTCTTTTCGGTACGTTTTTGTTTGGCTTTTTCTTCTACATCATAAAAAGCGTCAACCCTCGATTTTGATTTAGTGGTGCGGGCTTTAGGCATTTTACGCACCCACTCTAATTCGCGGCGATACAAATTTTTTGCCTTATCAATTTCGGCATTTTTCATCATTTCGCGTTCGGCTTTTTTGGTTAAATAATACTCAAAATCACCTCTGTATTCAACTAATTCGCCACGCTCTAATTCAATAATGCTATTACATACTTCATCTAAAAAATAACGGTCGTGGGTAACTAATAATAAACTTAACGACGAGCTTTGTAGGTAATGCTCTAACCATTCAATCATATCAATATCTAAATGATTGGTAGGTTCATCCATTATTACTAAATCAGGCTTGTTAATTAAAACTAAAGCCAAGGCAACACGTTTTTTTTGCCCACCACTAAGTGTATTTATTACTTGTGTTAAGTCATTTAGTTCTAAGCGCGATAATACCTCTTTAATTTCGGTTTCATATTCCCACGCATTTAATTCATTCATTTGCGTTAGGGCATCGTCCATTAATTGTGCTGAGGCATCGTTCGGATTGGTTTCTGAAAGACGAATAGCCTCATCGTATTTTTTAATACATTTTACAAAAGGGTTATCGGCATTATCAATTAATTGTTGAATGGTTTGATCTTCGCTAAGCGTAAAGTTTTGATCTAAAAACGCTACCGAAATATTTTTACGAAATACAACCTCACCCTCATCGGCAATCTCAAGCCCTTTTAAAATTTTAAATAAGGTTGTTTTTCCACTGCCATTTTTAGCAACAAGAGCAACTTTATCGCCATAATTAATACCAAAGTTTATTTTATTAAAAAGTGTTTTTGTGCCGTATTGTTTTGATAAGCCGCTAACTGAGAGTAAGTTCATGCCGCGAAAATACTAATTTTTTAGCCAAAACAAGTTGTAATACTTGCTGTTACCACAATTTTTTAGTAATTTTATTGGACTAAATTCAATATAAATGAAAGATATGTTAAAA
>JAYTRS010000098.1:0-2089 GCA_043746065.1 Bacteroidota bacterium
ATAAAATCTTTTTTAAAACGAAATAAGCACGATATACAATACCCAATCCCTTGTAAAATAAAAGGGCATGCTAATAAACGTTTATTTGAGCAATTTCAATATACGGATTTGCCCCATGTGTTACGCGATTTTGATAGGGCCTCTATGCAACATGGCATTGAAATACGCTCTCCATTATTAGACTATCGTTTGGTAGAATACGTTTGGTCATTGCCATTAAGCTCAAAAATTGGTGGTGGCTTTACAAAAAAAATATTGCGCGATGCCATGAAGGGAATTGTGCCTAACGAAATTTTACAACGCAAAACAAAAATAGGGTTGGCTGCACCTACGGCAAATTGGTTAAATACTTCTTTATCGCAATTTATTTTAGATACCGTAAGTAATAAATCATTTTTAACTTCACCTTATTGGGACGGAAATAAACTATCTATTGAATATATCAAATTAACAACAACAAAAAGCTGGACACCCGAAAAAGCGACTAAGGCTTGGTGTATTATTAATGCTCATCTTATTTCTTAAATTAATTGAATACTACACAAAATAGCAATTATAAGCAATGTAAAAATTGCTTAATGGATAATAAAATTACTCAAGTAATTTCGTTTAATAATGAAGATGTATGCAGTTACTGTACTGATTTTTATAAAATGAAGTCGTACACCTTTGGTCGCCCTAAAAATATATTAGATGCCAAATTAAATAACCATCTTACTAAAATTAAACAGCAAGGTAAAGGTAAAACCTATGATTGTATCATTGGATTGAGTGGTGGTGTTGATAGTACCTATGTAGCCTATTTAGTAAAAAAGTTAGGATTAAGAGCCTTAGCAGTTCATTTTGATAACGGCTGGAACTCTGAATTGGCGGTAAAAAATATTGAAAATATTATTTTTAAAACAGGCTTCGACTTAGAAACCTATGTTGTAAACTGGAATGAATTTAAAGACCTTCAGCGCGCTTATTTAAAAGCTTCTGTAATAGATATTGAGGTACTTTCTGATCACATGATTGTAGCTTCTCTTTACCGTTTATGCCGCAAGTATAAGATAAAAAATATTATCACAGGTACTAATATTGCCAACGAATTTGTAATAGGAAAAGATTGGGTATACAACAAAAACGATCTTACAAACATTAAAAATATTCATAAACAATTTGGCACACTACCATTAAAAACGTTTCCAAAACTTGGCTTTACAAAATTATTTTTTTTAAAATGGTTTTTTAACCTTAAATCTATAGATATACTTAATTACCAAGATTATAAAAAGAAAGACGTAAAAGAAATTATTGTAAAAGAATTTGGTTGGAGAGATTATGGTGGAAAACATTACGAATCTACTTGGACAAAATTTTACCAAGGCTACATTTTACCTCGTAAATTTGGCGTTGATAAAAGAATTGCTCATTTATCTAACCTAATTTTAAATGGCGAAATAACGAAAGAACAAGCCATAGAGGAATTAAAAAATAATCCTCCCCTACCCGAAAACGAAGTCAATGAATTAAAAGAGTATGTTTTAAAAAAACTAAGTTTTCCGTCAAGCGAATGGGAAACGATTATGAATACTAAACCTATTCCTCATCAATTTTATGGTACTGAAAATGATGTACTTTTTGTGAAATTTATTAAAGGCTGTACCGCACTAAAATGGCGAATTATAATTAAATACTTAGTGCCATTAAAAAAAATGTTAGTAGCAAAAAAATAATATGCAACATATATTATTTTTACTAGAAGATTACAACTATTTTTATACGCATCAAACTAATGCTATTTTAAAAAATAATAGCAGTAGCAATTACACTGAAATATTAAATACGCTTACTGCCAAAAAATACTATCAAGCCGATAGTATGGCTAAAGCCTTTCAGAAATTAGGTTATACAACATCTATTATTGTTCCCGAAGCAAACCCCCTACAATTATTATGGGCAAAGCAAAATAATAAATTAGTGTACTTTAAATGGCTTTTACAAAAACCTATGCGCAGTTTTAAATCGCGCTTTTTAAAGCAACATCGCAACTCCTATAATAGCATACAGTTTAATGTTTTATTACAACAGGTAAAAACAATTAAAC
>JAYTRS010000099.1:0-6691 GCA_043746065.1 Bacteroidota bacterium
GACCAAAGTTTTAATGGCGGAACGTTTATGTCATTTGTGTTTAATGGTACCACATTTAATAATGGTACTGATATTTATGTGGCTAAATTTAATCCTTCAGGCAGTAGTTTATTGGCCTGTACTTATATTGGCGGTAGTGGCAATGATGGTGTGAATTATAACAATTATGCCCCAGCTGTACATACAGTTTTTCCATGCTTTGCACCCGGTGGTTATAATTTATTTAACGAATACCCTGCCGATTCGTTACAATACAATTATGGCGATCAATATCGTGGCGAAATTCAATTAGATAAATTTAATAATGTTTATATTGCTAGTTCTACAAAATCTACCAACTTTCCTACATCTGCTTCAGTAGCGTCACTTTCACCCATTAGTAGCACGTTAAATGGTAAACAAGATGCTGTAATTTTTAAACTATCAAATAATTTAAGCACCATAAAATATAGTACTTATTTAGGTGGAAGTGGTAACGATGCTGGTTACTCTTTAATTGTAGATGATACCCTGCAAGTATATGTTACTGGCGGTACGTATAGCAACAATTTTCCAACAAAACCAGGCTGTTACCAAATTACTGCTGGCGGTGGAAAAGCCGATGGTTATTTAGCTAAAATAGATTCGACAGGAAGTATATTAAAAAAAGCTACATACATAGGTACTTCTAATTACGACCAAAGTTATTTTGTGCAAAGTGATAGAATTGGTAGAATATATATTTTTGGTCAATCGTTAGGTAACATGCCTGTTAGCCCAGGTATTTATTCAAATCCAAACTCGCACCAATTTATTATGCGATTTAATAATCAACTCACTACCCTCGATAAATCTACTGTATTTGGTAGTGGTTTGCCTAAAATAGATATTTCTCCGTCTGCCTTTAGTGTTGATAAATGTAGCGGTTCTATTAGTTTAACAGGTTGGGGCGGTAATTTTATTAATTGCAGTGTTCTGAGCAATATGCCAATTACAGCAGGAGCTTTTCAAAGCACACCACCTAACGGACATGATTTTTATTTTATGGTATTACAACCAAATTTTATTAGTTTAAAATATGGCTCGTACTTTGGCGGTAATTTATCTGACGAACACGTAGATGGTGGAACATCGCGCATTAGCGAAAGTGGTATTTTATACCAATCTATTTGTGCAGGCTGTAATGGTAACGACGATTTTCCTGTTACACCCGGAACTTGGCCTTTAACACCAGGTAACCCTAATCATAATACTGATAATAATAATTGTAATAATGGGGTAGTGAAATTTGATTATCAACCCAAAGTAACTGCGGCCATTGGTACAAACACCATATCAGGTTGTGGCTCTGCAGCGGTAACATTTACCAATCTTTCGTCGCCAGGCTTACAATATTTATGGAATTTAGGTGGTGGGCCTAACGATACTACCTCGCAAATAGTTAACCCCGTGCATACATACACCACTGTTGGCTCATATACGGTTACATTACTAGTTATTGAAAAACAATATTGTAATACCAGAGATAGTACCCAAATAATAATTAATGTGTATCCAAAACCTGTGGCTGCATTTACTTCAACATTATTACCTTGTTCAAATTCATTTTCTACAACCAATAACTCTACAGGCGTTAGTAATAATTATAATTGGAATTTTGGTGATGCGACACCAAGTAATACCTTAATAAGCCCTACACATACATATAGTGCTAATGGTAATTATACCATTTCGTTAATTGTAACAAATACCTTTGGGTGTAAAGACTCTATAAAAAAGCCTGTTACTGTTTTTATTTTTAACCCTAATGTTGTGGCAGGATCCTCTATTTGTAGAGGTTTTACAACAAGTGTTAGTGCCAGTGGTGGTACCAGTTATACTTGGAGTCCAACCACAAATTTAAGTTCTACTAACAGTGCATCGCCTATTGCAAACCCCACCACCACTACAATTTATACGGTACAAATTGATAATAACACACCAGGTTATACATGTTCGCAAACATTAACTACACAGGTTATTGTATTTCCAAAACCTATAGCTAATTTTAATTATACTACTAACCCTTGTGGTGGTGGTGTTAATTATTTTGATTTATCGGCTTCAAACATTACCGCATGGCAATGGACACTTTCGTCCACAGCCACTAGCACCATACAAAATCCCTACAATTTTTATAGTAATGGCGGTACTCATACTATTACCTTAATTGCTACAGATAATAACGGTTGTAAAGATACAAGCAACAAAGTAATTACCGTGTTAATACCCCCGCCAATTACAATAAGTGGCAACAGTATTATTTGTAAAGGTAATAAAGCGGGCTTAAGCGCTAGTGGTGGCATCAGTTACCAATGGACACCTACTGTAAGTTTAGATGTTTCAACTATTCCTTATCCTACGGCTTCGCCAACAGTAAGCACACAATATTCAGTAGTAATTACAACAAGTACCAACTGTGTATTTTTATTAACTACAAATGTAAACGTTACACAACTTAGTACCACCCCTATAGCAGCAAATGCAGTACCCATACAAATTGTACAAGGTAGTAGTAGCACACTTACATACATTGGTGATCCAGGCGCAACTGTAATTTGGAGTCCTAATAATCATATTGTACCTACCACAGGTTACTCTGTAATAGCCACACCAGATAGAAATACAACCTATACTGTAACCATTACTAATGGGCCTTGTAAAGAAATACTGTATGTTTATGTAGAGGTAAATTTAAACGGCTGTTTAGATACCGATGTTTTTATACCGAATACATTTACACCCAATGGTGATGGTAATAATGATATTTTATATGTGCGTGGTTTAAAAGTAAACGATGTTTATTTTGCAGTATATAATCGTTGGGGCGAATTGGTTTGGGAAACGAATGATAAAACTAAAGGTTGGGACGGAATATATAAAGGTAAACCTGCGGATGTAGGTGTATTTGGCTGGTACTTAAAAGCTAAATGTTTTAATGGCGAAGAAGCCTTTAAAAAAGGAAATGTAACTTTAATTAGATAAATGTTTATTTAAAACATTATTGTCAATCGTTTCAATATTGCAAATCATATTACCATCTTCATCAAAATTTGTAATAGTTACAATTTGAATTTTATGACATAAATCTGCGTTAAACGGATATTTTACTTTAATATAATTTTGTGTAAAACCATACATAAAACCATCTTTATTTTCGTGTTCAAAAATAACAGTAAACTGTTTACCTATTTGTTGCTCATAAAAACTACGCAATTTTTTTGCAGATAAAATACGCAACATTTTATTACGACGTTTACGCTCGGCAATTGGCACAACATTTGGTAAGCTTGCGGCTTCGGTATTATCACGCTCACTATACGTAAAAACATGTAGGTAACTAATATCTAAATTATTTAAAAAATTATAAGTTTCTAAAAAATGCTCTTCGGTTTCGCCAGGAAAGCCAACTATTACATCAACGCCAATACAACAATTAGGCATTAAAGTTTTAATATTCAAAACTCTATCAATATATAATTCTTTTTGGTAACGGCGTTTCATTAACTTTAAAATAGCGTTACTACCACTTTGTAATGGAATGTGAAAATGTGGCGCGAACTTACTAGATTGAGCTACAAATTCTATAATTTCATTAGTTAATAAATTAGGTTCGATAGATGAAATACGAAAACGTTCAATATCCTCTACTCTATCCAACTGTTTTATTAATTGTAAAAAAGTGTACTCTTTTTGTTTTTTAATATCGGCGTCTAACAATTGTCCGTAACCAAAATCGCCAATGTTAACGCCTGTTAATACAATTTCTTTAACGCCACTTTGTGCAATTTTTTTTGCATTAGCTATCACATTTTCAATGGTATCGCTTCGGCTTTTACCACGCGCCAATGGTATGGTACAAAACGTACAACTGTAATCGCAACCATCTTGTACTTTTAAAAAAGAACGGGTACGATCGCCAACACTATAGGCATCTACAAAAAAATCGGCTTCACTAATTTCGCAATTATGTATGTGAGCATGTTGATTTTTTTGTGAAAGATTTATGTAATTTAATAATTTAAACTTTTCGGTAGCACCTAAAACAACATCTACGCCCTCTATATTAGAAATTTCGTTGGGTTTTAGTTGGGCATAACAACCCACAACGGCAATAAAGGCTTCGGGGTTTTTTAGTAAGGCATTTTTAACTATAGATTTACATTCTTTATCTGCATTTT
Organism: Bacteroidota bacterium; assembly: GCA_043746065.1. GTDB lineage: Bacteria > Bacteroidota > Bacteroidia > B-17B0 > Aurantibacillaceae > Aurantibacillus. The sequence continues at coordinate 4,200 of JAYTRS010000099.1, forward strand.
CGGTAACGGAACATGTATTTATAACATATACATCGGCAGCTTCTGTAAAATCTTTTTTCACAAAACCTTTTTCGTAAAATAATCGCGCGATGGTTGATGTTTCAGAAAAATTAAGTTTACAACCTAAAGTATGAAAAGCAACTGTTTTATTTTGATAAAGCATTTGCACAAAGGTAATTAATAATATAAATGTTACAAATGCTTATACTTAAGTATAATTGGTTATTTTTTACCAACTACACATTCAATTAACTCGTGTTGTTGTAAATATTTATTTGCTAAATCTCTTATTTCGCTGGGCGTAACAGATTTTATGGCATTAAAATACGTATCAAAATAAGTATAATCTAAATCAAATTCCCAAATAGATTTAAATTTATCTGCCAAAGCAAAAGGCCCATCAACGCTACGTAAAAACTGACCTAAAATATAATTACTTACCGTTTCTAACTCTTGTTTATCAACTAAATTAGTTTGTAATAATTTAATTTCTTTATAAATCTCATCTAAGGCTTGTTGGCAAACATCTGCCGCAACTTCGGTACTAATAAAAAAGTAACCATTATTTACATAAGAGCTTAAGCCACTACCAATGCCATACGTTAAGCCTTTTTCTTCACGAATGTTGGTCATTAATCGAGAGCCAAAATAACCACCCAAAATTGTATTTAATACTTGGAATTTAAAATAATCGGGATTCGTTTTATTGAATAAAGGTTTGCCAATTCTAATAGCAGATTGTATGGCATCGTCTTTATAAATAAAGTGTTTTTGTTGAGTAGTAGTGCTTAATGCAATTTTATTTGTAATAATTTGCTGTTGCGAATTACCCCAAGTTGTGCTACCAAAAAATTGTGTTAAGGTTTCGGTTAAATTATTTGGAAGATTACCCGCAGCTATAATTGTACAATTAGCGGAGTTATAATGCGTATTAAAAAAAGTTTTTATTTCGTTTAAATTTACTCTATCAAAATCAGCATCTACCACATCAATACCGTAAGGGTGCTTTTCGCCAAAAACTAATTCTGAAAATTTACGTCGCGCCAATACATTTACTTTTTGTGAATTGATTTGATGTTTTTGTTTTTTATTAGTGATATGAATTTGGAATTCGTCTTGCGGAAAGGTAGGGTATTTTAAAACTTCTTCTACAAACTTTAAGCTTTGTGTTAAGTATTTATTTAGGGTAAATAAGGTTATAGAAGCAAAATCTTGATCAACACTAAATTCTAAAAACGAGCCATAAAAGTCAATGCCATCGCTAATTTGGTTGGCGGTAAATGATTTAGTGCCACACTCTAAAAGTGTATTTGTAGTAGAAGCTATTAGCGAAGCGGGCTGATAGTACATACCTGCTTTAAAGATAAACTCAAGTTTAATTAACTCTTGACTACCTGCATGTATTGAATAAAAATTAATTCCATTGTTTAATTTTGTATGATTTGCTTTTGCTATATCAATACTTGAAATAGTTTTAAAATTGGGTGCTATGGTTCTATTTAACATATTATAAAATTGGTTTTTTTGTTATTTTTTCAATCATTAAATTGTACGATTTTGGAATTTTTAAAGTAACTCCCTCGCCTTGTAATTGATATAATTTAAGCGAATGTACAGAAATTTTTACGGGTTGCTTATCAATATTCCAAATATAAACTACTAAATCTTTTATAGTATTTGGCAAATTAGAAGTGGTGAGTTTTAAGGTTTTGCTTTTAGCGTTTAAATCATCCTCTAACCAGTTAAAGGCAATGCGTTTATAACAATTTTGGGTATTACTCGTATCTTTAAAACTAAAAACTAAGGCTCCGTGAAATGGCTTTGGCACTTTATTAAAACTTAATTTAATTTCCATTTCTAAGGGATTACAGCTTTTAAAAGTAGTATCAACAATTTTTTTTAATTCAAAAAACTCATTTTCACCTTCAATTATTTTTGTAGCACCTAATTCATAAAAATTGTTGTGATTAATTTTTTGTTTACGTTTTAAAAGCACATGACCCCATTTTTCATCCGCCATTAGTTCGTTATAAAAGTTTTGGTAGTAAGGTTTCTCGGTTTTTAAAGCGTAATAATAATCGCAATTCATTTGCATTTCTTCGCTATTATCCATTGGATTTAAAATGGTATTGCCTCTATAATTTAAAAAAGCATAATTCATTTCGCGTACACGATGCCCGCCAACAGTAAATAATTCGGTATTTTTTAATTGCTCACTTTTTAAATAATCAAAAAATACTTTTGGTTGTGTATGATAATAAGGCGAGCTAAAATAAGTAACATTTAATGATAGGCAAAAAAACAAAAGTGATATAACAACCGTACTTAAAGATAAAACGTTTGCTATTTGTTTATTTAGAGTATCGATAAAAAATGCGAAACTCAATACAAAAAATAAGTAAAAAAACAAACCTGTTCTATCTTCTGGGTAATTTATACTTAATACTTTTTTAAGTAAATAAAAGGCAATAATTAAAATTACTAATAAAATA
>JAYTRS010000100.1:0-2086 GCA_043746065.1 Bacteroidota bacterium
TAAATTCGCTACAATAAAATAAGCTGCTACTTAAAAAATTAAAAAAAAAACCAATTGCTATTAATTTGTGGCATTTTTATTTGTAACCAATTATTTATTTAGCATTTGCAATAAAATTAAATAATATTTACCAAAAAAATTAAGAATATTAATACACAAAATTCAATCATAAACTAGTTTTTAAAATTTTAAATTATTAATGCGGTCTTTACAAGAATAAAATTAAAAGTAAACGCAATAATGTAGTATAATTAAAAATTATTATTTATTTGAAACTGACAATTTGGGTCTAATTAAAATAAATACAATAGCGCCAAATACTACTAATGAAAAGTCTTAAAATAAAATAAAGCTCGCTACTACTAAAATAATTAATAAAAAATATTCATCCGCGCTTAAGCTTTAAATTTTATTTCAGAGGTTTACCCTTTAATATTTTAAATTGTAGATTGTTTTTAAAAATTTATACTTTAAATGATTTGTGATATGCATTTAAATACAAAGCTATTGTACTAATTTTTTGAATGCTTGAGGGTATGGCGTTTAAAATTAAATTATTGTGTATTACTATTAAAATTATATTTTAAATAGCCTGTATAACAATTGGCATAAAACCATGATTAACCCCACAAAGCTCAGAGCATTGCCCATAATAAATACCAGGCTCAAGAATATATAATGAAACCTGATTTAGTCTTCCAGGACAGGCGTCCATTTTAACCCCAAAAGAAGGTATTGCTCATGAATGTAAAACGTCGGCGGACGTAATTAATACACGTACAGTTGTTTTTATAGGTAAAACTATTTTATTATCTACTTCTAGTAAACGAAAACCTCCATTAAACAAATCTTTTTCATCAAGCATATAGCTATCAAAAGCTATAGTTAATAAATTGTTTTGTCTTTTAAAAACATTACTGATAATTAAATCTTTTACTAAATTAACGGAGCTAATATAAACATTTTTATCCGAAGTAGTAAAAAGATCTTTTCATACATCTTTAGCTCGATAATTTAAATCATTTGTTTGAGGGTTTAATAAATTCATTTCTTGTTCCGTATCGAAAATTTTATTAATAGTCCCATAAAAATGAAATTTTGGCACATCAAGCATATAATAATTAACCCAAGAATCAAATGTATAATCGCAATATTTTATAAAATCAAAACCAGGTTTTAAAACTTTATTAACAACTCAATTACCTAATTTGTTTAGTTTTTTATTCAAACCGTATTTACGATGGATATCTTCATCACTTCAATTTTCGGGGGGGGTACTAACTCAATATATAAAATTTTTACACGACTTATAAAGTAAGTTAACGAAAGTGTCAGGCTTAGATTTAATAATTGGGGTTTCAAATATTTTATTTAAATCGTCATTTTTAAGTGGGTCACACTTTCAACTTTGAACTGTATTTTGAGCTTGACTTAACATAAATTCATTAAAAGAAGATTTATCAATAAAAAAAACAAAGTTACTATGATACACATTATCTAAAAGTGGACTTTTATTAATTTTGTTTTCTAACAAATTTGAAATTTTATTATTGGTAAACTTAGTACTAAAAATTATATCTTTGTCTTTTTTTGTACAATCTTCTTTTAAAAATTGTACAACTGTATCATGAGCTGTTTTACTACACCGTGTAGTGAAATCGGTAAGAACTTTATTTTTAATAAAATCGTTATATTTTAAATTTTTAAGGGAATTTTCAAGAAATTCTACTACCGTTTGATCAAAACAAGCTTTATTAGGGTAAAAATTTAAATATTTATTATATAAATCAACAAAGCATTTACTTTTATTAAGTTTAACTTCTAATAAATTAGCTGTTTGTTCTTTAGTAAAGTCTGTATTTTTTAAAATAGAAAATTCTTCTTTAGTAAATTCAGTTTCTCAAAAAACATCGGACTCGTAATTAAATTCGGTGATCATTCGGTCAGTCAAAATTTGAGTGGCAGAATGTTTAAATTCGGTGTCCAAAAAGGGTAAAGCTTTATTAGCAAACTTTTGAGGAAAATTTTCACAAAAGGGTGAGGTTATTTGTTTTTCCAAAATTTTATTGTTACTAATACGAGCAAG
>JAYTRS010000101.1:0-2071 GCA_043746065.1 Bacteroidota bacterium
CCTTTAAATCATTGGTAGTTACAATTTCTTTTTCGGTACGATAAGCAATAATAACAGTTGCTAACTTTGCAGCATTATGAATTTCGGCAAACTCTTTAAAAATAGTAATGAGTTGTTTGTGGCTGTACTCGTTAATTATTTTTTTGGCAGTAAGTAGGTTTTGTTGATTCATTCGCATATCCAACTCCGCATCAAAACGAATAGAAAAGCCACGTGAGGCTTCGTCAAACTGATGAGAGGAAACGCCTAAATCGCCCAAAATACCATCAACTTTTGTAATGCCATACAAACGTAAATAATTTTTAAGGTATCTAAAGTTGTGTGGTATTAAAGTAAAACGCTTATCATTTAAAACATTTTTATGCGCATCTACATCTTGGTCAAAAGCAAATAATTTTCCGTTTTGGTTTAACTCTTTTAAAATGTGGGCAGAGTGTCCGCCACCACCAAAGGTTAAATCAACATATACACCGCTAGGGTTAATGTTTAAATGTGTAATACAGGCTTGTAAAAGAACGGAGGTGTGATAATTACTCATCGTCACTGTCGTTAAAATTTAATCCTCCCAACACATCTTCGGCTAATTTTTCAATATTTATATCTTGGGTTAAAAATTCTTCGTATGCTTTTTTATCCCACAATTCAATTACATTATTACTCCCTAACACTTTTAAATCAGATGTAATTGTTGCAGAATCGGTTAATGATTTTGGTAATAATAATCGACCAGCAGAATCGGCCTCCACATTTGTAGCACCACCCGTAAACTTTCTTACAAACACATCGTTAGCTTTTATTAAGCGATTTAATTTGCTTAATTTTTTATTCAACTTTTCCCATTCAGTAATTGGATAAAGCACTAAACATTTTTGATGAAGATTGCGATTAATAACAAACCCTTTTTCAAATAAAGTTTCTAACTGCTTACGTAAATCGATAGGAAACATGAAACGCCCTTTAGCGTCCACCTTACAATCGAATTCTCCAATTAAACTTGTCATTACTTGATTTTGAATGTTTTAACAAAAATATGTATAATTTTACCACTTTTTACCACTTTAACACACTTTTTACCACTTTGTTGAAAAAATGATAGTTATTAACAACATTAATATGAATTATTTTTTGTATAATAATTTTGGAAAATATTGGCTTAAGCTTTGCCTATATTGTTTTGTAGATGAAAAATTAACCATCGTTTGGTTAAAAAATAATTAAATAATTGCTTTAGGATATTAACAATAAGCGTTATACATTAGCGACCTTAATATGAGTACAGGGAAATTTATAGATGTAGATAAAATTTTACGAGAAAAAACGAAGACCACGTATAAATTTTTACCTCGTTTTTTAATAAATTGGTTAAAAAAAATATTGCATGAAGAGGATATAAATAAGGGCATGCTCCACATGGGGCAATTTCATGGCTTAGAATTTAATACTGCTGTTTTAGAGTTTTTTAATGTAAAAATAGAATGTTTTGGTATTGAAAATTTACCAAAAGAAGGTGGTGTTATTATAGCTTCAAATCATCCGTTAGGAGGCATGGACGGCATGTCTTTAGTAGAAGCCATTGGGCAAGTAAGAGGCGATGTGCGTTTTATTGTAAACGATGTTTTAAAAAACATTACCAATTATGGCGATGTTTTTGTAGGTGTTAATAAAGTAGGCAACATAAAAAGTAGAGATAGTTTACAAGTTGTAGAAAAAGTATATGCTACTGATGCTGCTATACTAGTATTTCCAGCGGGTTTAGTAAGTCGTAAATTTAACAACGGCATACGTGATTTAGAATGGAATAAAAGTTTTATAAACAAAGCTATAAAATACAACAAACCAATAGTTCCCGTTTTTATAGAAGGACAGAACTCTAATTTTTTTTACAATTTTGCACGTTGGCGCAAACGCCTTGGCATTAAAGCAAATATTGAAATGCTTTTTTTGCCCGACGAAATGTTTAAACAAAAAGGTAACACTATTAAAATACATTTTGGTAAACCAATAGAACCTTGTGTGTTTTACACTGATCGCACACCACAACAATGGACAGAAATTTTATACGATTATGTTT
>JAYTRS010000102.1:0-2071 GCA_043746065.1 Bacteroidota bacterium
TGATTACCTTAACGCTGTCATCATCTCCTAATGTTTGTATTTTGGTTGCTAAATTACGTAGTTGCGTACCTGGCATGCTATTACTTTGTGGATGATAAAAAGTAATTGTTCCTATTCCATTTTTTATGTTTGATGTTACAAAGGCTTCTGTCATAAACTATTTTTATAGGCAAATATAAATAATAAAATAGAATGTATTTTTTTTGGCTTATTTATTTTTAGATGTTCTAAATCATCCAAATCTTTATGCCTACCGCTACTTTTTTTATTTAGAAGTAAATCTTTATAGCTAATTTAATTTAAACAAGCCTTACTTAGGTTTAATAAAATCTTTTAATACTAAATAGAGTGATGAACCTATACCTAATAACGAAAGTACAATTGTAAATACAGGAATGGTGTTTTTGTAATACGTATCTAATTTATTGCCTCCCCAAGCCGAAAGACCAATAATTACACCCATTTGTAGGGCTAAATTACCGTATTTTAAAAATAGATTAGGCGGTTTTTGAGGCATTAAATTCTGATGAATGAGCATTTATATTTTTTACTTTTGCACCCATATTACAGGTGCCAGTAAATACTGCGCCGGGCTCAATGGCTAATTTTCCAGTTATAATATCGCCACTAATTTTAGATGTGTTTTTTAATAATAGCATTTCGTTAATATTTACCGAGCCTTTAATTTCTCCACTTACATCGGCATTTGTACTGGTAACATTGCCTTCAATTACACCATTTGCGCCTAATACAAATTTACCAGTAGTAATTAAATTACCTATTAAATGGCCATCAATTCGCACATCGCCGTTTGAGTGAATATCGCCCACAATTTTGGTACCACTGCCTATTAAATTTACCGAACCGCCGTTGGAATTTTGATTTTTATTGGATGAATTTATGCCTAACATATTTTTATATTTTTTATATAATGGCTTCGACTACGCTCAGCCTGACTTAATTAATGGCTTTAATCTTTTTTTAGCCAATTAAAGGTAATATTTTTTATTGTTTTATGTTTAAATTTTTAAAATTATCGTTATAAAATAATTTGTAAGCCTCTATATTTTTCTTTTTATATAAAAAGGGTAAGTTACTGGCTAATATTGGATAAACATCAATCATTTCGCGTTTTACATCACCTTTAAATACATCAGGATCTTTGTTTAGGTTATTGTAATAGGCCATTATTTCATTAGCATTGCTAAAAGTTTTAAGTAATACTAATTGTTTAGCAACACCAAATAAATTACTAGTAAGGTTAAATTGTTTTGAACTGTAATACTTTGTAGAAAAAGCATCTAAATTTGATTTAAAGCTATCTACTATTTTTGGGTCGTCGGGTAATACGGCAATTAAAAAATGCTCGGCATCAAAGTTTACTAAAAAGGTATCTAATTGTGCTTTACCAGCTTGAGTGGGTTTATACAAATCTGGATTTTTTTGCTTTTTTATAGCTAATAAAATATCATTAGCTAAGGGTGTAACTTCGGCTTTTGGGTATTTGGCTACTAATAATTTTAGGCTAAATTCTAACGAATCTACTCCCTTTAATTTGCCTAAACTTAAGGCTCTTATAAATTCAAATTTTGGCGTAAAAGTAGTATTACCAAATTTACTAATACCTTGGTTAGCTTGGCTTAATGCTTGCGAGAAATTATTTTCATCGTGAAAAGATGCATAAACGATATTGTAAAAAGTTTCAACCTCGCTTAGTTTTGAGTTAAGTTCCTGAGCGTAATTTGGATTTTTTAAAAGTAATGCAAATTCGCTGTCTGGAAATTCGTTAATTAATTTATCTTTATAATAGTTGGCTTTATCTTCTTTTTTTTCGGCTATGTTTATACGATACAAAACATAATAGGTATTTAATAAATATTTATTTTTTGGAAAGCGATTGTTTAATTCTTCAAACGAGGCTACTGCTTTTTTAGTGTTATTTAATTCTTCTTTATATATAGAACCCATGGCGTAATAGGCTTCAACAATTTTGCCATTGCTTTTTGTTATTAACGAATCGTTAGTAGGTAAGTTTTTTTTATAATAGGCTCTCGTTTTTGAAGGAATTTTA
>JAYTRS010000103.1:0-6593 GCA_043746065.1 Bacteroidota bacterium
GCGATTAGCAAATAAAAACTCAACTACACCACGGTTTTGGTAGAGCTGAGAAAGTATATCGTTTACATTTACTTGTAGAGCCATGCCATTAGTTTTTAGTTGTTAGTTTTTGGTTGTTAATTGTATTTATTGATTTTAGTATTTTAAAAACTTTAATTAACTAATATACTAAGCCTTTATTAGCCTACGAACTATGATTATTAACAAAAGAGTAAGTAATTAACTATTTAAAATAAATAGCTTGATTTTAAGGATATTAAGAAAATATTACTCACTAATTAATTATTAACAGATGTTATTAAGATTTAACAAAAAGTAAAAATTGTTAATTGAAATTAAATTTTTTAATAATAATTATCTATATTTAAACTGAAATATTTTTAAAATTATGGAAACAGCAACTGAAACAAAAAACTTTTTTATTTTATATCGTCCGAAAGATATTGTAAGTGGTGATTTTTACTATGCTCAAGCGCACAAAGCTTTAGGTAGCAGCAAAGAAATTTTTTATTTATGTACTGCAGATTGTACTGGGCACGGCGTACCAGGTGCTTTAATGAGTATGGTAGGTATTTCGCGTTTAAACGAAAGTATTTTAGAAAAAAATATTGTGAAGCCAAATGAAATTTTAGATAACGTTCGTCGTGGTATTATTGACTCTTTAAACCCCGAAGGTAGCGAAGAAGAAAGTAAAGATGGTATGGATTGCGTATTATGCGCTTACGATTTTGAAAACAATAAATTAGAATTTGCCGCTGCAAACAACCCATTATGGTTAGTGCGTAATAGAGAAGTAATTGAATATAAAGCAGATAAAATGCCTGTTGGCAAGTACAACGATGAATTGAAGCCATTTACCTTGCAAACAATAGATTTACAAAAAGGCGATACTATTTACACATTTACAGATGGATTTGCTGACCAATTTGGTGGGCCAAAAGGCAAAAAATTTAAATATAAACAATTACAAGATATGCTTTTAGCAGCAGTTGATTTACCTTTAGATACCCAAAAAGAACAACTAAATACTGCCTTTGAAAAATGGAAAGGTGATTTAGAGCAGGTAGACGACGTGTGTGTAATTGGCATTAGAATTTAATTTTTATTTGCTTTGAATGTTTTTAAAATAAATTACACTTTATTTTTTTATTTTTTAGTGTCTTTAACTTTAAATTGTCAAACACAATTAATTAAAGAATACAATACTTGTGCCATTGAAAAAATAAATTTAAAAGATTATAGTAGTGCTATAGATTTTTACACACGCATTATACAAATTAATCCTAAAGATTCTTCGGCTTATTTTGATAGAGCCATGATGAAAGAAATTACGCACGATTATGAAGGTGCTATTTTAGATTATACCAATGCTATAACGATTGATTCGAACAACGTTGATAATTTTTTTTGTAGAGGAATAAATTATTACAAAATAAAAAAATACAAAGAGGCAATTAGTGATATTAATGTAATGCTAAAACACGAGGGTGATAATGCCGATGCTTTTTATTACAGAGCCCTTTCAAAAGCTGCGCTAAACGATGCTCAAAGTGCAATAGTAGATTGCACAAAAGCCATTCACTTAAATCAAACTAAAGCCGATTACTACTTAACTAGGGGGCAATTAAAAATTAAGTTAGGCAAAAAACAAAGTGGTAATTTAGATTTGGAAAAGTATAAAAACTTAGTTGTAAATTAATTTAGTTTGATTTTGTTTAAAGAATCCCCTCTTTAAAAACCCATCTAATTTGTACAAGTTCTGTGTACATTTTTTGATTATATTCGTAGCAATTAATTTAAATTTATTTTATGACTAAAAAATTATCCTTTTTAATATTAACTTTTTTAATAGTTTGTTTTACTACATCTGTAATTGCCCAAACTTCTGGGGTTTTAACTTTTACATTTATGCCAGTTACCAAATCGCCTTGTTATTTTGGTTCTCAAAATGTTTTAGCAGTATGGATACAAACCAATGCTGGTGCATTTGTTAAAACAAAAATACGTAATTGCTGTGGTGGTAGTACTTTTGATCATTTACCAACGTATGCTGTAAATTCTGGTGGTACTGCATTTAATGCAAGTGCTGGTAATATTACGGATGGCACTTCGGGTGCTACTTTAAGTAGTTTTACGGCAAAATCATTTACATGGGATGCAAAAGATGTAAATGGCGTATCTAATGGCACTGTAGTTGCTGATGGAATTTATAAAGTAACCATACAAGCTACTTGGAATCATGGTACTGGTTTTACGGCCACCACTTCTTATACGTTTACAAAAGGACCAAGTACCGATAATCAAATTATTACTAACGACCCTAATTTTGGAAATATTTTAATTGATTGGGTGCCATCTACCGTTGGCATTGATGAAAATAAAAAAGATAATATTGCTTTTAATTTTTTACCAAACCCTACAAACGGCGTAGTATTTGTTGATTATAAAAATGTAAAAAACATAAAAGTAATTAATACTTTAGGTGTTATTGTTTACGACGAAACGATAGAAAGTTCAAATACAGCTAATGCAAAACGTATTGATTTAACGGCTTTTGCAAACGGTATTTATATTATTAACGTATCAAATGATTCAAGTTCTTCTAATTACAAAGTGCTTTTAAATAAGTAACCAACTCTATTTTTATTAAGCCTTATTTGCGTGTTGTTTACCTACAAATAGTAAACCAATAAAACCTAACACAAAAAATAAAATTAACGATAATACTGCAGGGCGCATACCACCTACAATTTCGCTTATAATACCAAACGAAACGGTGCCTATTATCATTCCTAATTTTTCAATGACATCGTAAAAACTAAAAAAACTAGTATGGTCGTTAGTTTTAGGTAAAAATTTACTGTAGGTACTTCGCGAAAGTGCTTGTATGCCTCCCATTACAAAACCCACTAAAAAGGCTACTATGTAAAATTGAAAAGGCGTGTGAACAACGGCATAGGTAAACGTGCAAATAAAAATCCAAATTAAAATAGCAATTAATAAGGCTTTTATATTTCCTATTTTTGACGATATGCCCGAAAATAAATAGGAGCCCGCAATACCCACAAATTGTATAATTAAAATACTAATAATTAATGATGTTGTTTTTGCTTTTTCGGCTGCTTCGCCTACACCCCAATCAATTTCGTTACGTGCAAATAAAACAGCTACTACCATAATTGTTTGTACACCCATATTATAAAAAAAGTAGCTCAGCAAAAAGCGTTTTAATTGTTTAAGTTTTATTACTTGTTTAAAAACATTAAGCAATTCCCTAAAGCCTTTAGATATTAAACCATTTTTTGTGCCGCTATTTTTTGCATTTAAAATGTTGGGTAAGTTTTTAAAGGTAATTTGGGCAAAACCCATCCACCAAAGCCCTACCAATAAAAAGCTATATTTTGCAGGTACTTTAGCCACCATAATTAAAACTAAACACACAATTAAAAGTAACGAACTTCCAAAATAACCCAACGCAAAGCCTTTGGCACTTACTTTATCTTGATTTTGCTCACTAGCAATTTCGGGGAGATAAGAGTTATAATATACCAAGCTACCCCAAAATCCAATAGTTGCAGTAATAAAGGGAATAAAACTTAACTCTAAATGTGTACGATTAAAAAAGAATAAACACATGCAAGATAAAGAACCCAAATAACAAAAAAATTGAAGGAAACGTTTTTTATTTCCCAAGTAATCAGCAACACCACTTAATATGGGCGTTATTAAAACTACTATTGATAATGCAAAAGCATACACAAACGAATAAATATTTTGGTTTTCGAATTGCATGCCCAAAAACTCAACTGTTTTTCCAATAAAAACTTTACCATTGTGAGTGGTAACATAATCGTAAAAATTCGGAAAAATAGCCGATGTAATTACTAGTGGAAATACGGAGTTTGCCCAATCGTAAAACGTCCAGGCTTTAATTGTTTTTTTATCGTCTTTAAGTAATGCCATAATTAGTTTAGCGTTTTATAATTTCTAATTCTACCCGTCTATTTTTTGCTTTTCCTTCATCGGTATCATTACTAGCAATGGGTTGCGAACTACCAAAGCCTTTAAAATACAATTTATTTTGAACTCCTTTTTTAATAAGATATTCAAACACTTCGCGGGCACGCAACTCACTAATTTTTTGATTTTTAAATTTAAGTCCGCCATTATCGCTATGCCCATTAATTTGAATTTGTATGAATGGATTTTTCATTAAATATTGCACCAATTTGTTAAGTTCTATATACGATTCGGGCAATAAGTAATGGCGTCCATTTTCAAAAAAAATATTTTTTAGCGCTAATTTTTCTCCTACTTTAATATCGGTATTTACTTGTAGTACACTATCTTCTTGATTATCGCGAATATTTGGACCCACAATTTCAACATCTACTTTTTCTTCGCCCACGGTAGTTTTAAATAGCGAAACATCATCCACAAAGTAATACGACTCTTTAAACTTTAACGAAAGGCTATTTAAGCGCATCATATCTTTTTTTACAATGGGCGAAAAATTACCAATAGTAATAAATTTTTCGCCGCCATCAGCTTTGTAAAATCCTTTAACGGTAAACCATTCAAACCCTTTTTGCAAACCCGTATTTTTTTTGCAAATGGTATCAATCATGTTGCTTTTTATGGCATCGGTTTGTTTGGTATAGCCCGCTTTGCTAAATAATACACTCATAGATTTTAGTACAGCATTGCTCCAAAAAGCCAATTTTACTTTCATATTAAATTCGTAAACAACGCCACGCCTGAGTGGTTCAACTAATTTAACTTGCAAAAACTCTTTGTATTTTTTTTGAAAACGAAACCCAGCATAGCAATAGCCGTCGTATGCACCTTTTTGGGCGGTGGTATCATTTGTTAAAGGATTTTGGTAAAAATCAACTGTTGCTAAGCCTTGCCAAGGTATGGCATTTTTAATGTTGAGCGATTTTTTGCGATAATTTTCGAAACTACCATTAGGAATTAAGTTTTTTTGAGGCGAATTTTGAGGTATTATTTGAGAAAATGCCTTTAAATAAGCACAAACACCTAAAAAAACTATTAAAATAAGCCTCATTATTACAAAAATAGCTTTATTTGTATTTATTAAGCCAAAAAAAAGAAATTGTTTTTAACACTTGGATATCTAAAATTATATGTATATTTGCCTTCCTAAAATTTAGGAATAATTAATAAACGTATTTTAATAAAATGGCAAATCATAAATCATCTATCAAACGCATTCGTTCTAACGATGCAAAACGTGTAGAAAATCGTTACTACGCAAAAACTACTCGTAATGCTGTAAAAGCTTTGCGTACCCTTACTAATAAAAAAGAAGCGCAAGACTTGTTACCTAAAGTATCGAGTATGTTAGATAAATTAGCTAAAAAAAGCGTTATCCACAAAAATAAAGCAGGTAATTTAAAAAGTAAATTAGCTAAAAAAATAGCTACTTTAAAATAAATTAGTTTAATAAAAATTAAAAAGCCCTATACATAAAGTGTATAGGGCTTTTTTTGTTATCGGATGAAGTACTGTAATTACTATTTCAATTCCACCTCTTTAGCAATAATTTCGGTTACATATTTTTTAACTCCGTTTTTATCAATATAACTTTTGGTAGATAGTTTACCATCTACGCTTACGTGGCTACCTTTTTTTAAAGTAGTTTCTAATTCAGTAGCTAGCTTGCCCCACACGCTTACAAAATGCCATTGGGTATCGGTAGCTGTTTCGCCTTTTAGGGTTTTATACTCTTCGTTGGTTGCTAACGAAAATTTTACCAATTTACCACCGTTATCAAATGTTTTTACTTCGGGGGCATTACCCAAATTGCCTGTTAATTGTACTCTGTTTACTACGTTCATAATTATATGTTTTTATTGTTTTTATTAATTTATTTAATTGGTTGTTTATTTTTTTTCGAATTTAAAATTTAAGCCGCTTTTTGTTGGTACGATACAAACAACTCGTTGGCAACAATTTCGGTTACACTACGTTTTACGCCATCTTTACTGGTATAAAGGCGATTTAGTAATTTACCATCAATAGTAACCTCGGTGCCTTTGTGTAAAATACGCTCGGCAATGTTTGCAAGGCTACCCCATGTAATTATAGTGTGCCATTGTGTGTTTGTAACGGCCTCGCCTTGTTTATTTTTATAATACTCGCTTACCGCAATTGTAAAACGGGCTAGTTTACTGCCACTTTCTAATATTTTTACTTCAGGCTCAGCACCTAGGCGGCCTATTAATTGTACGTGGTTTTTAATGTTCATCATAACGTTTGTTTTTTAAATTATTAATTATTTTTTTGTTTAGCCGATTTAAGATTTAAAATTATTGCGCTACTTATTTCGACGGTACAAAGGTATGGCGGCAAAAAAACCTTATTCGGTTATTAAGTATTTACATACGAATAAAAGTAATTGTAGTCGTTTGTTGTCGGGTAATGATACGCTTAAATAACTGATAATCAATTTCTTTCATCAAATATTTTTAAATGAGTTATTTTTTGTAGATTTATTAGAAAATAAAAAATGCTGAGGTGTAGTTATGCGTCATTCTAGGCGACAGTACAACATAGAACGACAGCGCTAA
>JAYTRS010000104.1:0-6589 GCA_043746065.1 Bacteroidota bacterium
GAAAAAAATTACCAATACTTTCAAAAATATCTGTCCAAGTTACCATTAAGGTTATAAATAAAGCGCTCATAATTTGTATTAATTTGTATGTTTACAGTACAAAAATAACCAAATGTTTTAAATAAAAAAATTGTGTTTGCAACTGTATTAAATAAGGGGATTAGAAGTGGGTTGGTATTGGCGTTAAGTTGCTTTTTAATTTTTGGTATTTTATCATTTTTTTCAGTAATACCAATAGAAAGTAATAACTATCCTAATTTATTTTACAATTATTTTACCACTAAAATAAATAGTAAAATTTTAATTGTGTTAATTAATTATGTATTTATTTTTATAGGAACTTTTTTAGTAAACCGTATTGCCATTAATCAAGAAATTGTAGATAAATCTAATTTTTTTCCGGTATTTATTTATTTAGTGTTATCAAGTGTTTCGGTAAATGCGTTTCAAATAACGCCGCAGGTTTTTACTAATATATTTGTAATGTTTTCAATTTATAAATTATTAGATACCTATAGAAAGCAAGATGTTTTAAATAATTTATTTGAAGCTGCATTTTGGCTCAGTTTTTCAGCATTTATAACTATTTCAAGTATTATAAGTTTTCCATTATTTTTTATTATTTTATTAGTATTACGTCCCTTTTATTGGCGCGATTGGGTAATTTCTATTTTAGGTTTTATTGCGCCTATTTTTATTTTTGAATGTATAGCCTATTTAAGTGACTTTAATCAATGGTATTTTATGAGTGCCACTAGTTTATATTTTAAGGGTTTAAAAATGCCATCGTTTAGCGAATATTATTTACCATTAGCTATATTTTTATTTGTTTTATTACTATTATCTATACTTAATAATTTACTAAAAGGCTTTGGCAATACGGTAAAAAAGCAACGCACTAAAATTATATTATTATGGATTTTGTTTTTTTCGATGTTTGGTTTTTTCTCGGGTGGTGCCAATAGTAGCAGTATTATTTTAACCTACGCTTTTCCGCTTTCGTTTTTTATTGGCGATTTTTTATTTAGCTTAAAAGATGATAAAATAATTAATACAATTTTAACACTATTGTTAGTGTGTGTTGCACTAATATTTGCAGCTCAATATAATTTTGTATAATTTGTTTACTAAATTATAATGCACTAAATCTTTACAATTTTAATACATTTGTTATATGAACTCTCTATTTAAAACTTTAATAGCGCTTAGTTTTTGTTTAATAACCGTAGTTGTTTGCGCTCAAAAAAAAACAATTACACTACCCATCACGTTTATGCAACCCTATTGCGGTGGCGCTAGACCAAGTAAAGAGATAGAAGCCGATGCTTTACTACCAAAAGTTTATGCTAATAAAGTGGTTATCATTGTTTCAAGCACTGGTAAAGTAGATTCTGCAACAACAAACGAATTAGGTATTTTAACAAAAAAATTAAATATAGGTACTTATAAAATAGTTGAAACTTGGCGGTATTATAAAAAAGCGCCTCAGCATTTTTTAATAAGCGATTTTGATAAAGCCTGTTTAAAAGCGGAATGGAAAAAAGAAATTGCAGATATTATAATTACTAAAACCGAAACAAAAATTGTACAAAAAAATACTATTATCTATACTTGTGGTTGGCAATTGCCTTGTATATTAGAAAACAAAAAGCCACCCATGCCCGAATAACATTATTATTCTTCTTCTTGTTCAATAGGATTATTAACGGTATTATCTAATATTTGATATACTTTATAGGTTTGGTAAGCAGCCTTATTAAGTTGGTTACTTAAAATAACTACCGTTAAGGTATCTTTTAATCGACGATGAAAAGAAGAGCGATACCCGTGCCACCAGCCGTTATGGAATACTTCTTTTGTTAAGCTATCGTTAAAATTTTTTATACGCCACCCTAAACCATAATTACTTAATTTTTTTTCGGAGCTGTAAGCCGTGTAGGCTAATTGTTGAGTTTCGGGTTTTATTAATTTATTTTGGTATAAGGCTTCGCTAAATAAAAATAAATCGTAGGGTGTGCTGTAAATACTTTTATCGCCCAATACATAATCGCTGGCATCCAACTCAATGGGTTTCCATTTTAAATTATAAGGTTTTGTAATATTTGCAGCATTTAAATCAATATCTTTAATACTACTGGTATGGTTCATTGCTAAAGGTTTAAATATTTCTTGGTTTACAAATTGATTAAATGGTTTACCCGAAATTTTTTCAACTAATAAGGCCAGCAATGCATAATTGGTATTGCAGTAATTAAAACGGGTATTGGGTTTTAAATAGGCCTTTGGTAGTTTTGCTAAAATGTAGGCATACAACTCCTCGTTATTCATTTTATAATTTGGCAGAGCAATTTCAGAATTTAAAAAATAAATATAATTTGGTAAACCCGAGCGGTGATTTAATAATTGTTTTACTGTAATTCCTTCGTACGGAAAATCGTTAAAATAAAATTGAAAGGGTTTATTAATATCTATTTGTTCGCGTTCAAAAAGCATTAAAACGGCAGTAGCAGTAATTACTTTACTAACCGATGCTAATTGAAACATACTGCTATCGTTTAGCATACATTTTTTTTCTTTGTTACAATACCCAAATGCTTTTTTATAAAGTACAGTGCCACCTTTTGCAACAATAACGCTACCGTTAAAGCCACCACTGGTGTACATTTTTGTAAATAAAGTATCTAATTGGTAAGCTATTACTTTTTTGTACAACGTTAATGGTGTAGTAATGGTAGCTTTTTTAGGCTTTAATGCTGTTTTTACATTATAATTAGTGGTGGAATTACCACAACTTAAAAACATTATTATAAATATGGTAAGGGCAAAAATTCGGTTCATTGGCTTTTTTATTGTAATTACTATTTTTTGTTTTTTGGTTTAATGGTCTCAGCACTTCCTTCATCATCGTTATACTTATCGTAATCTAATTGGTTACCCCAATAACTCATTTGTTGCTTTACCCAAACTTTTCGTTTTGCAATGTAGGCACTTGGTGGGTTAGCCACATATTTTAAGGGGTTTGGTAAAATAGCGGTAATGGCAGCACTTTCATCTTTATTTAATTTTAAAGCAGTTTTTTTAAACCAATACTGTGCAGCGGCTTCGGCACCATACACGCCATTGCCCATTTCTATACTATTTAAATACACTTCCATAATGCGTTCTTTGCTCCAAAAAATTTCAATTAATAAGGTAAAATAAGCTTCTAAACCTTTGCGCAAATAGCTTCTGCTACTCCATAAAAAAACATTTTTAGCGGTTTGTTGGCTTATGGTACTTCCGCCACGTAATTTTTTACCTTCTTCGTTTGCTTTAATTGCTTTTTGAATAGCGCCCCAATCAAAACCAAAGTGTTTTAAGTAATTTTGGTCTTCGCTACACACTACGGCTAATTGTAGTTTGGGCGATATTTTATCTAAACTTACCCAATTGTGTTTTAAGGTTAGTGATTTGCCATTGCTTTTTTGTTCCACACAACGTATTAACATAAGCGGTGTTACAGGTACTGGCACCCATTTAAACAAAATTACCGATGCAATAGATATTATTAAAAACCCTACCAGTAGTTTTAATAAAAATTTAAATATTTTAAAAAGTAAAAGCATTATTAATACCTACAAATCTATTCGTATTTTTGAGCTAAATTAATTTGATTTATTTTTTAATTAACTTTTTACTTTTAATTACTTTATATGAACAAAAAATATATTTTTATACTTGTTTTAATTATTGCCTCGTTAATTGGTTATTATTTTTACAAAAAATACAACGTGCCGCCTAGTATTAATTTTGCGAGTTTAGAGTTGTATAACCTTCAATCGCAAAAAATTAATTTTAACGATTTTAAAGGCAAAAAAATATTAGTAAGCTTTGGTGCCAGCTGGTGTGGTAATTGTATAGATGAGTTAAATACACTTAAAAAAATAAAAGAAAAAAGTTTAAGCGATGTTGAAATTATTTGTATTAGCGATGAAGATATTGAAACCATAGCTGCTTGGAAGGAAAGAAAGCAATACCCTTTTACGTTTTTAAAATTAAATACAAATTTTAATGCGATACATGTTTTTTCAATACCAACTTCATACGTTGTAAATACAAAACTAGAAGTAACCAACGAAACCGTAGGCTTTATTGATTGGGAAGACGAATCGACCCGAGAGCATTTAAAAAAATTGATGGAGTAGTATACAAAAACATACTAATCTAATTTTAAACCGCCGCTACCAATAATAACGCCATCGCACACTATTTCAATAATATAATTACCTGGCACAAATTCGCCTTGCCCCTCGCAATAGGTAACGCCACTAATTTCGGTATTGGCATAGTTTAAGGTTTCTTTACCTGCAAAGTAGCCATTACTTTTATTAAATGTAAAACGATTACCCTCGTCGTAACTCTTTGCCATTTCTTTACCATCGGGTGTTGATATGCGAACATACACTGTTTTTTCGCCCGCTTTAGCAATTTTATTTTCGCCCAAACTAAAGCTTACTTTTATTTTTTCGGTTTTGCGAGCTTTGCTAGTTTCAATTTCTTTTTTACCACCGCGTTTGTATAACACAGCCTTTGCACTTACATTAAAACAGGTTAATATACTGCCTTTGGCAATAGTTGTTTTTAATTCTTCTTTTTCTTTTACTAAGGTATTTTCTTTTTCTTTTTCCTCGTCTAATTGTTTTAAAACCGTTTTCTTTTCGGCTACTAAAGTTTGGTTTAAAGTGTTTAACGAATCTATCGTATGCACATAACCTCTCATAATATCGCGTAGGGTTTCGGTTTCTTTTCTAAGCTTGGCAATAATATAAGCATCGCCTTTGTGTTTTTCGGCTTCTTTTATTAATTCTTCAATACGTGCTTTTTTCTCTTCAATATCTTTTTGCATAGACGTATTATTTGTTTTTAACGATTCAAAATCGGTTTTTAAAGCCAATAAATCGTTTTTAACATTATCGCGTTCAATAATAATTTTTTCGGTAATTATTTTTTGTTCTACAATTTCGGTTTTTTTGTTTAGCAATAGCCAAATAGTAAAACCATTCGTAACAAGCAATAAACCTATTACAAACCATAAAATTACACCCGCTTTCTTCTTTTTATTTTGTTGATCTTCGTTCATAATACAAAAATACAATGTAAAATTTGTATTTTTAAGGTAATTTTATGGCACTTATTAACGATTTCATGTCATTAATTTATCCTAGGCATTGCGAGGCTTGCAGCACAAATTTGCTTAAACATGAACAATTTATTTGTAATTTATGCCAAATAAACTTGCCAAAAAGTAATTATCATCATCAATTAAACCACGAGCTAAGTTTTGTTTTTGCAGGAAGAATACCTTTTGAAAATGCCTTGAGTTTTTATGTGTTTGAAAAAAGTGGTAGAGTTCAACAATTACTACATGCCATAAAATATCAAAACCAAAAAGAGTTAGCGCAGTTTATTGGCGAGTTGTATGCTAAAGATTTAATAGAAAATAATAGTTTAAAAACGGTAGATGTTATTTTGCCAATACCGCTACACGCCAAAAAATTAAAACAACGGGGCTATAACCAAAGCGAGTGGTTTGCCAAAGGTATTGCCCAGCAATTAAACATTAGTTTAAACACAAGCGCCTTACAAAAAGTAAATGCCACCAATACCCAAACTAACAAAAAAAAGTTTGAACGTTGGCAAAATGTAGAAGGCGTTTTTAAATTACAAACCCCCGACGTTTTAAAAAATAAACATGTGTTAATTGTGGACGATGTAATTACAACTGGTGCTACTATTGAAGCAGCTTGGCAAGCCTTAAAAAATGTAGAGGAGATAAGAATATCTATACTCAGTATTGCCTTTGCCACAAAAAGTTAAATGTTTACCTAAAAAATATAATTATCTTTATCCTTTAATTTACTAAACTTGAAACTTTTTTTTTATAATTTTTTTATAATAACATTACTGCCGTTGCTATCATTTTCGCAAGTAAAAAATGATAGTTTAAAAACTGTCAATGCTAAACAAAAAAATAAAACTAAAAACGAATTTGATTTAAAAAATTATAAATCAGACCCACACGATAGATGTATTTTAGAAATTAACCACACTGGTTTTTTAAATTTGCCCGCTGGTATTACTCAAAGTTATTATAAAAGTATTGGTGTAAATTTTAGCCTTTTATTTGATAAGCCCATTAAAAATAGTGCCTTTAGTTTTGGTTATGGCATTGGTATTTATAGCCATAATTTTCATAGCAATGCCAACGTTGTTTATGCCAGAGATAGTAGCACAAACGCATTTATTACAAGTTACCAGCCTTTTAATCGCCCTTATACCCTAAATAGGTTTGCACAAAAAATAATTGAAGTGCCCTTAGAACTTAGGTTTAGAACCAAAACAGATAGGCAATTTAAAATACACTTAGGTGTAAAAATTGGTTACGTGGTAAGTAATTTTAGAAGTATAACCGATAATGATGGTAAAATAAGAGTATATAATATAAAAAACATAAACCCTTTACGGTATGGCATTAATTTTAGAATTGGTTGGGAACATATAGCCCTAACGGCCAGTTACTATTTAAGCGAAGTGTTTACAAATAATGGTG
>JAYTRS010000105.1:0-6583 GCA_043746065.1 Bacteroidota bacterium
TTTTGAGTTGTATCTCTAGAAGTACCTGTATTTTTTATATGAATTTTTAAAACAGTATTATATACCTCAAAACCAGTATTAAGCTCGGTTACCAATGCACCTTTGTAAAATGATTGAGCATTTACAAAAAAACTTGTGGCGATGAATACTAATAAAATATAATTTTTTTTCATGTTATATATAATTATGGGTTAATAAATTAATTAATTATAGCAATTACCTTTAATTCAATAGCAATAGGTGTTGGTAATTTATTTATTTCAATGGTTGTACGGCAAGGTAAATTATCTTTAAAATATTCTGACCAAATTTTGTTGTATTTAGCAAAATCATCTTTCATATTGGTTAAAAAAACAGTTACATCTATTATATTTTGCCAACTACTGCCAGCGTCTTCTAAAATATATTGTATGTTTTTAAACACACTATGACATTGAGCTTCAATATCGTAACTAATTATTTGATTATTGGTATCTAATTCCACACCTGGTATTTTTGATGTGCCACGTTGGCGAGGCCCAACACCACTTAAAAACAACAAATTGCCAACCTTGCGGGCGTGTGGGTACAAGCCCACGGGTTCTGGTGCTTTGCTCGACTGTATTTTAATATTATCACTCATAAAAAATTAATTATTTAAATTCTTTTTATTTTTTCGCATCTGTCTTCTAGCATTTCGTTTTTGTTGCCTTAATTCTTTTCTATCGCCTTTTGACATGCGGGCACTTGGTTTATTTTTAGCGCTTTTATCCAGGTAAGGGTTATAAGCATTACGTTTACTTCGCCATTTGCGCCAAATATGTTTGCGTTCTTTTTTTTGCTGAAACATTTCGTTTTGTTGCGCAACCATTTGGCTTGTTGTAGCAATAAATACAAATACTAAAAGTTTTAGTAAAAAATTCATAAAACAAATATACTTTTTATTATTATTGAATTTGAGGGTTATAATAATTTTTTAAAAATTCAACATATACATTTATACCATCGTTTAAAGCATTTATAGGTAGTTTTTCGTTAGTAGCATGCACACTTTCTACCATGCTTTTAGAAAGTTGAAAGGGAAGTAATCCAAAAGATGGAACATCTACACTTCTAAAATAACTATTATCAGTAGTGGCTGGAAATAAAACAGGTACCACTTTTGCAATTGGAAAAACAGTTTGAACCGCTTTTTTTAAATTATAATAATGTATATTTAATTTTGAAGGTTCGGCCGAAGGAGATTCATCTAAAATAGTTAATTTAATACGAGGGTCTAATATCCTAAACATTAATTTAAGTAATAAAGGTCTTTCAGATTTATTGGGCAGTAATCTACAATCATAATATGCCACAGCGCTTTGTGCTACTTGGTTTATAGCTCCTTTTTCGGGATTTTGTATTTGTGTTAATTGATACGAATTGGTTACCAAAACTTTTAATGCTTCGTTACTATTAAATATTTTTTTACGCAAGGGCTTAAAAATCCACCAATCAATATGCTTAATTATAAAACCTCTATAGCCGCCTACAATACTACCTAATTGTTTAAAGGTTTGTTTGGTACTTTTATCAATTACAATTCGTTCTTCGGTATTTTCTATTTTATTAATTGCTTTTAATAAAATTTTATGTGCTGTTTTGTTAGAGTGAACAGAGCCATGCCCATTGGTTTTAACTTTGGCTTCTAACTTTAACCAAATACTCTTTTTTTCGGCGTTTGATATAAAAAAACAGAGTTCATTGGGTTTATTAGGTATAATGTTTGTAAGGCCACCACCGCCTTCGCCCAAAACAACTAAAGGGTTTAATTGTTGTAATAGTTGTGGTTTAATTATTTTTGCGGCTCCATTTATGCCACCTGTTTCTTCGCCCGATAAAAATAAAATAATAATATTGTTTTTTAACGAATCTACATTTATACTTTGTTTTATTTTTTTTAAAGCCATTAGTTGCATTATGGCCAAACCTTTCATATCAATTGCACCTCTGCCATAAATAGTATCGTTACTAATTGTGCCACTAAATGGTGGCTTATTCCAATTTACAGTATCTTCGGCAGGTACAACATCTATATGATTAATAAATAAAATAGAGGGTAATTTTTTTTGTAAAGGGAGCAGCGATGCACAAAAATTGTAACTCGAGTCCGAATCAGAAAATACAGTAATATAAAACCCCATTTGTTTACAAACACCCTCTATATATTGTGCTGCAGGCTTTTCGTTACCCGAAATACTTTTAAATTTAATATAATTGCAAAGAATTTTTGAACCCTCGTGTTGCGAAAAACAAACTATATTTTTTATAAAAAAAAGAAGTAAAATAAAAATTTTCACACAAAAAGTTTAATTATCTAAAAATAAGCAATGTGTTAGTAATTTACCCTAAAAATTAGTGCATTTTAATCGCATTTTTTCTTTATCTTTATGCACAGTTTTTAAAAAACTGTTATGTCTATACACACAAAATACATCTTTGTAACCGGTGGGGTTACATCATCTTTAGGTAAAGGCATTATTGCCGCTTCATTAGCAAAATTACTACAAGCAAGAGGCTTTACGGCTACTATTCAAAAATTAGACCCTTATTTAAATGTTGATCCAGGTACCTTAAACCCATACGAACATGGCGAATGCTATGTTACTGACGATGGCGCTGAAACGGATTTAGATTTAGGACATTATGAACGTTTTTTAAATGTACCTACTTCACAAGCTAATAATGTAACTACAGGGCGCATTTACCAAGCCGTTATTGAAAAAGAACGCAAGGGTGAGTTTTTAGGGAAAACGGTACAAGTAATTCCTCATATTACCGATGAAATTAAAAATCGTATTAAGCTATTGGGTAAAACAGGTCAGTTTCAGTTTGTGATTACCGAAATTGGTGGTACAGTAGGCGACATTGAATCTTTACCCTACATTGAAGCGGTGCGTCAATTAAAGTGGGAATTAGGCGATGATTGTTGCGTTATACATTTAACCTTATTACCTTATTTAGCAACCAGTGGCGAGCTAAAAACTAAGCCAACACAACATTCCGTTAAATTACTATTAGAATATGGCGTGCAACCCGATATTTTAGTATGTAGATCAGAACACGCTATAAGCAATGAAATAAGACGAAAAATTGCCTTATTTTGTAACGTTTCGCCCGATGCCGTGATAGAGGCCCTAGATGCAAGCACTATTTATGAAGTGCCATTGTTAATGGAAAAAGAAAAATTAGATGAAATTGTTTTAAAAAAATTAAATATTAATACCGTCTCAGAAGTACAATTAGATAAGTGGAAAAATTTTTTAAATAAATTTCATAACCCCAAACACGAAGTTACCATTGGCTTAGTAGGCAAATATGTTGAGTTAAAAGACTCCTATAAATCAATAGCCGAAGCCTTTATACATGCAGGTGCGATTAACGACTGTAAGGTAAAAGTAGAATGGATACATAGCGAAACTTTAAGCGAAGAAAATATTACAGATAAATTTAAAAATTTAAAAGGCGTATTAGTAGCTCCTGGCTTTGGCAACAGAGGTATTGAAGGGAAAATAATAGCCATTAAATATGCCCGAGAAAATAATATACCATTTTTGGGTATTTGTTTAGGCATGCAATGCGCTGTAATTGAGTATGCACGAAATGTATTAGGCTTAAAAGATGCGCATAGTAGAGAAATGAACCCTGCAACAAGTAGCCCTGTAATTGATATAATTGAAGCGCAAAAAAACATTCAACACATGGGTGGCACCATGCGTTTAGGTGCTTACCCTTGTAGATTAGAAGAAGGGACATTAGCCCAAAGAGTATACGGCAAAACTAATATTAACGAGCGCCATCGCCACCGATACGAATTTAATAACGAATACACAAAAGATTTTATAAATGCTGGCATGGTTTTATCAGGCATAAACCCCGATGCTGGTTTAGTAGAAATTGTAGAAATACCTGCGCATCCATTTTTTATGGGCGTACAATTCCATCCTGAATACAAAAGTACTGTCGAAAATCCGCATCCGTTATTTGTTGGTTTTATAAAAGCAGCTTTAAATAAATAATGGAGTTAAGCCAAATAGGTTATTTTAGTAAAACCCAAGGTACTAAAGGCGAATTAGCTTTAAAATATACTGTTGATTTTTTTGTAGAAGAGGTTACTGCCATTTTTATTGAAACTGCAACAGGAAAAGCACCTTATTTTGTAAAGCAAATTAAACAAAATAACGCCTCCTTAATTGTAGGTTTAGAAGATATTGATAGCATTGAAAAAGCTAAATTTTTAGTGGGTAAAGCCGTATTTATTAATACTGAATTTATTAATACTGATAACCAAGAGTTTGATTGGATTGATTTTGAAGTAATAGATCATTTACATGGCAATTTAGGGAAAATAATAGAGGTTAATACTAACGCACACCAAATTTTGGTAACCATTAATTATAAAACAAAAGAAATTATTTTACCACTGGTAGAAGATTTAATTGAAAAAATAGATGAAGAGCAAAAGCAAATTTTTTATAAATCACCAGAAGGATTAATTGATATTTATATTGGTTAAGATTTTAAAATACTTGCACCAATGCCACATTTTAAGCATTGCTTTTTAATACAATAGTTATCATACAAATTAATAAGCGCTTGGCTATCGGCGGCATTTTTTAGCTGCTGTTTTTTAATAATAAATAATTTAGTTTTTTGGTTTTTCTCAAAATCACATTGCATTAATAAATCAATTGCTATATCGCTAAAATTGGGCTGTTCTTGCTTTTTAGCATAAAAGAAAAAAAATGGTGCTAACGTATTTATCACAATATTTTCTTTTGAAGAGTTACCAAATGAAATTTGTTTTTCAGTTTCATTTCCGTCTAGTTGATAGTGATTTTTAAAGTACTGCGTGGGTTTTAGCTCTAAACACAATTTAATATCTTTTAATTGAATATAATTTTGTGGGTTTAATAAAAATGTAGATTGTTGCTGAATTAGTAAAGCAAACTGTATCAGCCTCACGGTAGGAAAATTTGCTGGGCGCATTTTATTAAATTTAAAAATGCCCTTATTTAATGGGGTTAATGTATATTTTGTTTTTAAATACTCAAACTCGTTTTGTAATTGGTTAATGTATTTATCTTCAAATTGATTATCTAAAAAACCTGCACAACCCAATAGTAAAGCTTCTAGGTGCACTAAATTATCGGCATGTTTTAATAAAATAGCTAAGGGCAAATGTTTTGCTAATAATTCAAAAGGTAAACTATTTACTTTAAAACCAAAATTAGAAAGCAAAATAGTGTAAAATGTTTGTGAATAATTACCATTATACTCACTAAACAAGTCATAAATACGTTTTGTTTTTATTTCTAAACGCTCAATTGCCAAACGTTGTAACCAGCTTGTAAATTGTATTTCGTTTACAAGATGGAGTTGATTGGCACAAGGTAAATTGGCTTTATTTTCAATTAAATGGGCATAATTTATAATTGTTTTGGTATCAATTAAATTTTTTAGTTCAACCACTTCTACGTTATTAGTAGTGTTTTGTGGTATTTCAACATCGTACTCATAAACAACATGTAAAATAATATTATCGTAACTTTTGTTAGTTTGATGCTTATGTTTTAACCAATCGCTACTTTTTAAATGAATTTCAATATTGCCCGCTAAAATTATATCGTCAATTTTAATTTGTGCATTAAAAAAATCGGG
Source organism: Bacteroidota bacterium (assembly GCA_043746065.1). Lineage (GTDB taxonomy): Bacteria > Bacteroidota > Bacteroidia > B-17B0 > Aurantibacillaceae > Aurantibacillus. Next base: position 5,680 of record JAYTRS010000105.1, read on the forward strand.
TCCTGCATCTTTATTTAAATCGCCATACTTTAAAATAGTAATAGGTTTATTTAAAATACTTACTAAAGGCAAAGGTTTTAGCAACTTGTATTGCCAAATAAATTGTAGTAAGTCTTCATTAAAATTAAGCATAACCTTTTAGTTTATATATTACAAAACCAATCCATTCATGTATTAAAAGATTTAACGAAAATAATGCATCTACGCTTGGAATAAATAAATGATCGAAGGTAAAACGACGTCTACCGCTAACTTTATTAGTAATATAAGGTGTTAAATTTGTAAAGCCAGCTTTTTTAAATACAGCCATACTTCTGGGCATGTGGTAAGCCGAAGTTACTAATAAATAACTTCCTTTCATATTTAAGCTATCCATTAATTTTTTTGTAAAAATAGCATTTTCGTAGGTATTTTTACTTTTTGATTCTATTACCAAAGCACTATCAGGAATATGAATACTTTGTAAATATTTTTTCACATAAATACCTTCAAAACTATTAGCAAATTCAATACTTCCAGAACCTCCCGTAAAAATAATTTTATCAATTCGTTTTTTATAGTAATACGGTAAAATTTGAAATAATCTATCGCCGCTATAATTAAAACTAATTTTTTGTAAACGTAAATCTATTGCGCCTATTCCTCCCAATACAATAGCACCATCATAATGCGTATTCATTAAATCGTAATCAGGGGTTGTCATTTCGTATGCCCTAAAACATTCATCTACAATAAACGAATTGCTACAGAGGTATAAAATTATAACGGATACTATTCTTAGTTTTTTTGCTCTACCTTCTACTTTTGTTTTAAACGAATAAAGCATTAAAAATATGCTCCATAACAATGGCGAAAATAAAAATGCAACTATTTTTGATAAATAAAAAAACATATTGGTTATAAA
>JAYTRS010000106.1:0-2051 GCA_043746065.1 Bacteroidota bacterium
AGGGAAATTTAATACCAGCACTAACCAAAGTTATTTAGATATTGCCCCTGCCCTACAATGTATTATAAATAGTGTATTTAGAGTAGATGTTGTATATAAATATCAGTTGTATGGAAACCTAAGTCGCTTGAATACAAATACAATTTCGTTACGATTAGAATATAATTTTTTTAATGCTTACAAATAATATTAAAACAACCATAAATGAAAAATTTTAAATCAATTACCAGCAAATTACTAATTACTTTTATTGCATTACATTTATTTTCGTGTAAAAAGAAAAAAGAAGCAGACCCTGTAGTTGTTAATCCCACAACCACTGGAGCAACAACAGGTACAACCACTACAAATGACGTTACCATAAATATTACCAACATGGCTGATAATGTAATTTTACAAATTGCTAAGGATACTATTTATAAACCATCAACACCAAAATATATTAGTGCTTACGGCGATACATTTTCGGTTACAAAATTCAGATATTATATCTCAAATATTAAGCTAAAAAAACAAGATGGCAGTTATTATACCGAAACGGAAAGCTATCATTTAATTGATGCTAGTGATAGCATAAATACTTGTAAATTTAATTTAAAAAATGTGCCTTACGCCACGTACACAGCTATTGAATATATGATTGGTATTGATAGCACACGTAATTGTTCGGGGGCTCAAACAGGGCAATTAGACCCATTAAAGGATATGTATTGGAATTGGAATCAAGGTTATATTTTTTTTAAATTTGAAGCATACACTTCTAGCATTTCATCTTTTGGAGGGCATAATGTGGAGTATCATGTGGGCGGGTTTAAAGGAACAACTAATAATATAAAAAATGTTAGTCTTACACTTCCAAGCAATTTGGTGGTTGATGACGACCATGTTTCTAAACTATTTATAAAAGCTAATGCAAAAGAATGTTTAAAAACACCAACCACAATTAGCTTTGCTGCATTACCCACAGCAATTAGTCCAGCATCTGCCAAACCCATTGCAAATAATTATGCCGATATGTTTTTAGTAACAACCGTAATACATTAAAACAATGCGCACAAAAATAATTTATCTTTTTATTTTTAGTTTAGTTTTTATTTTTTCTTGTAAAAAAGATACAAAAAAAATAGATGAAACACCACAACCTGAGCCAACACCCACAGCTAATAATTATGTACCTATTATTCCACAGGGTTGGCCTACGCCTTCTTATACCTTTCAAAATAACCCAGTAACCTACGATGGCTTTACATTAGGGCGCTATCTATTTTACGAACCAATACTATCGCTTGATACTACTGTGGCATGTGGTAGTTGCCACGAACAAGCATTTGCATTTTCTAACGGACCAAGCCATACCTTTAGCCATGGTGTAAATGATGTAATTGGCAAACGCAATAGCCTTGCTTTATTTAATTTAACTTGGCCTAACCAACTTATGTGGGATGGTAGTGTAAATAATTTAGAAAATCAAGCCATAGCACCCATCACAAATCCGGTAGAAATGAATTTAAATTTAGGTACTGCCGTTAGCCGTTTATCTTATTCCACAAAATACAAAACGCTATTTAAAAAAGCCTTTGGCGATACCCTTGTTACTTCACAACGCATGTTACGTGCCTTTGCTCAATTTATGGGTTTAATGGTTTCTAATAATAGTAAATACGATAAGGTAAAAGCTGGACAAGATGTTTTTACAACGAGCGAAAATAATGGTTATTCTGTGTTTACTTCTAACTGCGCGGGATGCCACACCGAGCCCTTATTTAGCGATTATACTTTTAGGAACAAAGGTTTGCCAATAAACGCCTATCAAGATAGTGGCAGATATAACATTACGCAAAATACGGCTGATATATACAAATTTAAAGTACCCACATTACGTAACTTAGGTTTTACAGCACCTTATATGCACGATGGTCGTTTTCAAACACTGTCTGAAGTAATTGATTTTTTTACAAGCGGTGTTGCTAATACTCAAAATTTAGATCCTTTTATGGCAACGCCACACCCTATTACTACACAACAAAAATCAGATTTAATTAATTTTTTAA
>JAYTRS010000107.1:0-2050 GCA_043746065.1 Bacteroidota bacterium
AATAATAGTTACATCGGCCCCTTCGTTTAACATCACCGCTTTACCTATTTCAAACTTTTGATCAGCAGGCGTAAAGTTTGGAACAGTAGGTCGGCCAAAACGCAAATAAACCGGACCAACATAATCTGCAATAGCAATAGTGGCCGCTTTGGTTTGGTTATAATCGCAAGGATTAATTACGCACATGTGTGGTAACATTTTCATTAAACCAATATCTTCTAATATTTGGTGCGTTGCCCCATCCTCGCCAAGCGTAAGGCCTGCGTGAGATGCACAGATTTTTACATTTATATCGGAGTAGGCAACACTTTGACGTATTTGGTCATACACACGACCTGTGCTAAAATTAGCGAAAGTACCTGTATATGGAATTTTCCCTCCAATAGTTAAACCAGCAGCAATACCAATCATATTAGCTTCAGCAATACCAATTTGAAAAAAGCGTTCTGGATTTTCTGCTTTAAAAGCATCCATTTTTAAGGATCCAATTAAATCGGCGCAAAGAGCCACCACATTGGGATTTGTTTGCCCTAATTGTTGTAATCCAGCTCCAAAACCCGAGCGTGTATCTTTTTTTTCAGTATAGGTGTATTTTTTCATTAGTGTTATTTAGAGGCCTCTAAGCTAACAAAATGCTTTTGAATTTTAATTTGATTTGGCGTTGTACCATGAGGATTTTATTATATTTTTTACACAATTTCAATATAATAGTAAAATGATATGTTTTATCAAACTAATACCGTAAAATAATATTACTATAAAACATCCATGTTTACCGAAACACAACTGATTAAACTGATTAACCCATAACGCTTACGCGGCAATGGTTATGACAATAAAAAACAATAATTTAAACATATGACAACTAATAACAATAAATATCTACATATGAAAAAGCCTTTGTTATTTAAGAATAAAATTCTTAAATAACAAAGGCCAAGTAAAATTACGGCAGAAAAATTACTTTCCCTCTATCCAATTAGTAATCTCAGCATCCATAGGCTTCACCGATGAAGCTAAATACTTAACTAAATGACCGTTTTCGTTAATTAAAAATTTATTGAAATTCCATTTTACAGTTGCGTCCAATACTCCATTTTCGGCTTTGTGTGTTAACCATTGATAGATAGGGCTTGTAGCGATAGCTACTTTTTCCATCATCTGAAATGTAACTCCATAATTTTTAGTACAAAAAGATTTAATAGTTGCACCTGTTCCTGGTTCTTGTCCACCAAAATCATTGCAAGGAAAACCAATAATTACAAAGTTTTTAGAGCTATATTTTTCATATAGCGCCTGTAAGTCTTTGTATTGTGGTGTATATCCGCATTTGGAAGCTGTGTTTACAATTAATACTTTTTTTCCTTTTAAATCCGCAAAATTAAAATCTTTTCCTTCTAACGTTTTTGTTTTAAAATCGTGAAGTGTTTTAGTGCCTGATGATGTAAATGCCATAGTGATTGCTGTTAATGCGATTATGAATACTTTTTTCATTGATTATTTAATATTTAATTTGGTTGATATTTAAACAAATATAAAGTAATAGAGTTTAACTTTTAGTAAATTATTTAATTAAATTTGCCACGCTTTGCAATCCCACTTAAATACTCCTCATACAGAAACTGTTACATATAGTAAAGCCAAATCATTTTTTAAACTTACCAAATTTACATTATCAGCTTTAGTGGTATTTTCAGCCATTATTACTTTTTTTACTGTGGCCGAAACCTTTAATTGGCATCAAGTTGTGGCAATTTGCCTTGGTGGTTTTTTGGTAACATCGGCGGCTAATGGGTTTAACCAAATAATTGAAAAAGATTTAGATAAATTAATGAATAGAACTCGCCTACGCCCATTACCTACTGGTAATTTAAGCACTACTGAAGCATTTATTTTTTGTTTCGTTTGTGGCATTATAGGAACTGTTTTATTGTGGGTTTATACTAATCCGTTGTGTGGTATTATAGGCTTTGCATCCATGGCGCTATATGCATTGGTTTATACACCGCTTAAGCGCGTTACTCCTTTTTCTGTGTTTATAGGCGCTTTT
>JAYTRS010000108.1:0-6574 GCA_043746065.1 Bacteroidota bacterium
AAGCCATCAATGGTAGTATAATGTAAATTTTGTACTGCATCTTTGGGTGAATAATCATCAACCTTGCCATAAGCTACACGTAAAGTGCCATTAGCATCGGGATAAAACTTTTTGTTTTTTAAGTTTTCGCGCAAACCTTTTACATACTCTTTTTGTAATTCGGTAATTTGTAATTCAAAATAATTTACTTGTGGTATTACTGTTTTTTGATAATATTTTAAAACATCGGTAGCCAATAAAAATAAAGGGTCGCGCTCATATAATTGATAATTTTTTTCAAAATCATCGAGCATTAATTTTGCTTTTTTATTATTTGTAAAATTACTATTGTTATATAAAAAATTAGCTACACTTTGTCCGTCGTTTTTGTAAGTGATTAAAATAGAATCTAAATAAGGTGGGCGAACAGCAGATTCTACATCTTGTGCGTATATAGTTAACATAGCGGCACATAATTTTTTATCTGTTTCGGGGTTAATATTTTTAAATGGTATAAGCGCTTTTGTATCGTTTAAAAGTTTATCAAATTTATTATCAAGCCCCGCTTGTTTCTTTTTTAATTCATTAAATAAATTTTGAAAAGTAGAAGCAAATTTAAAGCACTCAATACCCCACAAACACTCGGTAAAATAATCATACTGTTTACTTAATGGTGCGAACTCTAAATATATTTTTTTAAATTGGTTTAATAAAGTGCTGTATTTTTCTTTTTTAGTAACATCGGTACTCATCGAATTTAAAAATTCTTGTTCTAATTGTTGTTTGCGTTGTACGGCGTTCGATTTTTTTAAACCTATCATTTCACCACTCCATTTTTTATAATAGTTGGCAACGCCTGCATAACGTGCGGTGTACATGAGGCGAATGGTATCGTTAAATTTCATATCGGCTTCCATAATGGCTAAACGTTTTTCGCGTAACTTTACTTTAATAGGGTCTTGTTGGTTCATTAACAAATCAACGGCATAGGATGTTAAATATTCTTGTGTACGGCCAGGGAAACCATAAACCATTGTAAAATCGCCTTTTTCGTAACCCTTTAACGAAATTGGAAATGAATGTTGAGGTACATACGGCACATTGTTTTCGCTGTATTCGCTGGGTTTATTATCTTTATTAGCATAAATACGAAACATACTAAAATCGGCATTATGGCGTGGCCATACCCAATTATCAGTTTCATCGCCAAATTTACCAATACTTTCAGGCGGTGTGCCTACTAAACGAATATCTTTAAACGTTTCGGTTATAAATAAATAATATTCGTTACCATAAAAAAACGGACGAATAAACGCATCGTATTGCGAATCTTTTTTTGCTTGAATTTCTAAATTTTTTATAGTTGCTTTTATGGCAGAATCTTTTTGAACTTCGGAGTAATTTGCTTTTAAATTTGCAATTACTTTAGTAGTAACATCTTCAATACGTTTAATAAATACAACGGTTAAATCTTTACAATACAGTTCTTCATTGGCTTTCATGGCCCAATAGCCATTTTTTAAATGGTCTTTATCAACGGTGCTTAAGGCAGCAATTGAGCTAAAACCACAATGATGATTGGTTAAAATTAAGCCTTTGTTAGAAATTAATTCGCCCGTACAACCACCGCCAAATATGGCCACTGCATCTTTCATACTGGCTTTATTAATGCTGTAAATTTGTTCAGCACTTAATTTAAAGCCATTTTTTTTCATGTCTTTAATGTTTAAAGCTTCAATTAATTGTGGCATCCACATACCTTCATCTGCTTTAGATATATAGGATGTAAGGGTTAATAAGATTAATAGTTTTTTCATTTGTAATATAAAAGTAAGATTTTTTTATAATTTTTAATTTTTAATTTATCATTTTATAAATCCTGCCATTTTCATAGCTTCTAATCGAATAGCGCTATCTAACGGTATTTGTAAGGTGTTACTTTTTGTTGTTGCTTTTTTTAGTAATAATGGCGCTTCTCGAATTTGTTTGGCGAACGTTTGTATTTGTTTATTACGTTCGTTTCGAGCATAATAGGTTTTAGGAGAGGTATATAATTCGTAAGCATCGTAAATAAAATTATTACCAAATTTAGGGAGGTTACCATCGCTGTATAACAGCATTATTACTTGGTTACTTTCAATTTCTTGTTTTAAATCTAATTGCCAAACTTCTACTTTTTCGCCTGGTATTGGCGATGGAATTACTTTATTGTAATAATACCAAAATTGCCCGCCTGCAAAACATTGTTGTGGTAGACCCATATACATTTGGTCGTACCAATAGCTATCGCTAATAGTTAGTACGCGTGTTGTATTTTTTAAGCTATCGTTTTCAAAGTCAATTTGTGGGTAGGCTAATTTCATGTTTTGATTGGGCGATGTTAATAAATTCATACTTTTTAAAACGTCGGCATCGCGGGTAGTACCAAGTGATGAATCAATAACTGTAATGTCTGTCCAACCAATATTTGGTAAATCTTTGCCATGCAATTTTTCAATATGTTTGATGATGGTATCGCTGGCAATACAGGCGCCGTAGTAGCTCCAATGATGCCCAAATTTTGGAAACAAAGCATAAGGTGATGTTGGTTTTAGTTTTTCGAAATAGGTATATAAATCTAAATAGTTTACCTGTAATGTTTTGCTATTGCTTACAAATAAATTGTGGTTTGTATTTTTAATAGGGTGAACGTATTTGTTTTGCACCAACTCTTTACAGTAAGCGCCTTTGCCCGGGGCATACACTAATAACAAATCAATTCCTTTTTTCTTTAAGGTATCTTGCACTACTTTTGCTTTTTGTAATAAGTCTGTAATTTTTTCTTCGGTTAATAAGTCATCGCCAAAGGCCGAGAAAATATAATTTTCGCTAAACACATAATCTTCTTTACCACTTACAAAACCATTAACACGTAGTTGATGAAAGGCACTATAATAAAACTGATTATTTATACGCACCATTTTTTCTTTAAAAGCCCAATGGTCGTTATTATAATCTTCCATTTCGGTTTGATAAGAGCCATCAAACCAATTTGCAGTTGAAAATTTTGGCTTTTCATCATTAATAACTATACCTGATAAGTTGGGTTTGTTTTCTTTTTTTATAAAGGAAATAAATAGCGGTAAAGCAATGGCCATTAATGCTATAACACAATGTATAGAATATGTTTTTGTTTTAGCCATTAAAATCTAAAATAAATAAAAGGGTTAAAATCTAAAGCAGAAACAAAACTTAAAGAGATATAAAATAAAATAATACCACTTAATAAAGCCAGCCATTTACCAGAATTAGAAAACGTTTCGCCATAAATTTTTTGTTGAATAGATTTTGTTTTTGGCACAATAGCAAAAAACGAAATAATAACAGCTAAAATTACCATAAACATAAAATCGTTATTTAAAGCAAATTTACCATCAAAAATATTAAAGGCATACATTTGTTTTATAACGTGGGTGGCTAATTTTAAATCTTCGCACCTAAACAATACCCATCCCGTAATAATAATAATAAAGGTAATGGGCATGGCAATAAACTTGCCCATTTTTGTAAAGACTTTACTTAAAAATAAACGTTCTAATACTAAAAATAAACCGTGGTAAGCGCCCCATAATACAAAATTCCAACTGGCGCCATGCCATAAGCCACTAAGTAAAAACACAATTATTAAGTTGCGGTATAATTTTGCAGAAGATGTTTTGTTACCACCCAAAGGAATGTAGAGATAGTTTTTCATCCATGTTCCTAAAGTAATATGCCAACGGCGCCAAAATTCGGTTATGCTTGATGATGTATAAGGATTATTAAAGTTTTCGGGTAATTTAAAACCTATTATTTTAGCTAAGCCAATGGCCATATCGCTATAACCACTAAAATCAAAATAAATTTGAAAGGTATAGGCCAATGCACCCACCCAAGCGGCGGCGGTATCTATTTGTTCGGGTGCTAATTTAAAAACAGCATCGGCTTGCATGCCCAAAGTATTTGCAATAATTGTTTTTTTAGCAAGCCCTAAACAAAAAATTAAAAAGCCGCTTAATTTAATATTATGAGTGTAGTTTTTTTCGCGATTAGTAATTTGGTCGGCAATATCGTTATACCGCACAATGGGGCCCGCAATTAATTTAGGAAACAATAAAATGTATGTTTGGTAATGCCATACATTTTTTAATGGTTTGTGTATGCCTCGGTACACATCAATTACGTAGGTTAAACTCTCAAACGTATAAAACGAAATGCCAATGGGCAAGGCTACTTTTAGCCAAGTAACTTGGGTGCCCAACAAGGCATTAATATTTTCTATAAAAAAGTTACAGTATTTAAAATAAAAGAGTAAGCCTACATTTAAACACAGCGAAACAATTAAAAATTTAGTTTTAGCGTTTTGTGTTTTTTGGTTGTGCATAGCATTAACCAAATAAAAATCTAAAAAAGTAGTGGCTAAAATAACGAGTATAAATTTAGGCCCACCCCAGCTATAAAAATAAATGCTGGCAACTAAAATAACCGCATTTTTAAATTTATGAGGTACTAAATGGTACAGTAAAATAAATACTGGCAAAAAATAAATTAAATACGTTATACCACTAAAAACCATACAATAAAAAGGTACACAAAAATAGAATTATTTTTGGTTTTTTTGTTTAAAGGCCGTTTAAATTTATTACATATAATATTTACTCACAAATAACAGTTACTGGTAATGTATGTAAAAAAGTAAAGCATATTTTTTAAGCCCCATTCCCCTTAAATAGATTCTTAATAATAAATTTCGCTATTAAATACATTTATCGTAATATTGCAATATTAAATTTTTAGAACCATGGGAGCAACAAACACAGATAACTTTACCGACAGACAAAATCAGTTGGCCACATTAACCAAAGCGCTCGGACATCCAGCACGAATTGCAATTATTGACTATTTACTGAAGGTGGATACCTGTATTTGCGGAGATATTGTTGATGAATTACCTTTGGCTCAGGCCACCGTTTCGCAACACTTAAAAGAGCTAAAGAATGCCGGATTAATAAAAGGAACCATTGAAGGTAATGCCATTTGCTATTGCGTTAACGAAAAAGCCCTTGATAAATTGCAGGATTATTTTGCGAATATATCAACTAAACTTGAGAAGAAAAATAGCTGTTGTTAAGTATGATAGAAACAATAATTAAATACAAAAAGCCAATTATTATAACCACATCGGTTATTGTTTTGCAATTAATCTTTGGTTTCGACCCAAAGTTCTGTATCATTAATATCATTTGGCTTTTTGTTTAAATTGAATAGTTTTGTTCTTAAAAAAGATAAAACAAATAAAGAAACTGGCTAAACCATAGCACAATTAAATACAATAAAATTTACGTATGAAAAAAGTATTGGTTCTTTGCACGGGTAATAGTTGTCGTAGTCAAATTGCCGAAGGGTATTTAAAACACTTTGCGGGCAATAAAGCGCTTATTTATAGCGCAGGTGTTGAAACTCACGGACTAAATCCTCATGCTGTTTCTATAATGAAAGAAGATGGCATTGATATTTCAAATCATACGTCTAATAATATAGATGAGTATAAACATATTGTGTTTGATTTTGTTATAACCGTTTGCGACAATGCAAAAGAACGCTGTCCGTATTTTCCAACAACTGCAAAAAAGTTTCATTATAATTTTCCCGACCCCTCAAAAGCCACTGGCTCTGATAAAGAAATCAATAATCAGTTTAGGCAAGTAAGGCAGTTAATTAAAGACTATTGCTTACAGTTTGTACAAAACAATTTATTGGCAGATACCAATCATTAAAAAACTACGTGGCACTTGCTAATTTAAAATTATTTAAAGTATAGCCCTAAACAATAAAAATAAACTTCCAGATAATATAATAGTTACAGGCAACGTTAATACCCAAGCTAATAAAATATTAGTAATGGTGCCACGTTGTAAGTTTTTTAAACCTTTTTTGGCAACCATACTACCCATAATACCCGAACTTAACATGTGCGTTGTACTTACAGGTGCTTTATATGCCGTAGCTACTCCAATGCCAATAGCAGCAACTATTTCGGCACTTGCGCCTTGTGCATAACTCATGTGTTGTTTACCAATTTTTTCGCCAATAGTTTTTACAATTCGTTTCCAACCTATCATAGTACCTAAACCTAAGCAAATAGATATCATAATAATAACCCAATTTGGTGCAAATTCTACTAATTTTTTAGCACTGCTAATTTCTTTTTTTAAAGTTTTGGCATCTGCTAGCGATATGGCTACGTTTTCGCTTTTTAATAATTTTTCAGCCCCTTTTGTGATTTTAACAATGTCTTTACGTAATTCAAATCTATCAGCTTCGCCAATGGTTTCGGCATTTGTTTTGCCTAATGTAGCAGCACTAAAATGTTGTGCATGTTTTTTTATACTGTTGTAATTTTTAAATTCATCTTTACCAAATTGTGTGGTATCGGTGGTTGCTATTAATTTTTCAATTACAATAACGTTTGCATTTATACTTTGTAAACTAATATCTTTATCTAAAGAAAAATAAGCGGGCATAATGGCAATTAAAATCATCATTATTAAACCTACACCTTTTTGGCCATCGTTTT
>JAYTRS010000109.1:0-2047 GCA_043746065.1 Bacteroidota bacterium
GAAAAAATACCATTTTTACCCATTGAATTTTTTAAATCGAATAAAATTATAACTTCGCCAATAACTACCAAAACACTGGCGTTTACAAGTAGTGCCACCACCTCGCAAATTGCCGCCACCCATTATGTAAATGATATAAAACTGTATGAACAAAGTTTTTTAAAATGTTTTAATTTGTTTTATGGTAACCCCAACCAGTATTGTTTTTTAGCGTTGTTACCTAATTATTTACAGCGCAAAGGTTCATCGTTAGTATATATGTGTCACGAATTAATTAAACAAAGTACGCACCCTTTTAGTGGCTTTTTTTTAGATGATATTGATGATTTAATATTAAAAATAAATAAACTAAAAAGCATAAACCAAAAAGTAATTTTAATTGGTGTGTCGTATGCGTTAATGGATTTATGCGATAAAGATATTACACTTAACGATAACTTTACAGTAATTGAAACAGGTGGTATGAAAGGTACGCGTAAAGAGTTATTAAAAAACGAATTACACAGCTATTTAAAAAATGGATTTAAAATTAATAATATAAATAGCGAGTATGGTATGACGGAGTTACTAAGCCAAGCCTATAGTTTAAGTTACGAAAAATTTGTACCCCCACCTTGGTTAAAATTTTTAATTAGAGAAGTGGATAACCCTTTGCAATTAGCTAAGGCTAATAAAACGGGGGGTATTAATGTAATAGATTTAGCTAATATATACTCGTGTGCATTTATTGCCACAAAAGATTTAGGACATATAGATGCCGATAATAATTTACAACTTATGGGGCGTTTTGATAACAGTGATGTACGAGGTTGTAATTTAATGGCACAAAATTTTTAAACGTTTTGCATTGCATTTTTTAGTAATTTTATTGTTATGTAATAGTCATGTTTACTAAGGCACTACAACAATGTATATAAACTGGCTATACCAAATGGCAATTAAAAACAATAATATCTACATATGAAAATTAATTTTTTTGTTTTACTAAGTTGTATGCTTATTTTTTGTACCTGCAAAAAAAAGAATACCGATAGCCAAGCTACTAAAGATGATAAGCTTATTGCCAAATATATTAGCGATAATAATTTAACAGCCACCTATAGCGGTTCGGGTTTATATTATGTAATAAGTAAACAAGGCACTGGTGTTAATCCAACAGCAAGTTCGGCGGTAACCGTAAAATACGATGGTTTTTTAATTAATGGTACCGTGTTTGATTCCAGCCCCGCAACAGGTGCTACCTTTAATTTAAGTGGGGTTATAAAAGGATGGCAAGAAGGCTTAACCTATTTTAAAAAAGGTGGTAAAGGTACGCTACTTATACCTTCGGCATTGGGTTATGGCTCGCAGCAAACAGGTAGTATTCCTCCCAATTCGGTGTTAGTATTTAATATTGAATTGTTAGATGTAAAATAAAATAGTATAGTTTTTTTAACTTATTTAAAATTTTATTACGAATGAAAAAAATTGGGTGTCTACTTTTAATTATTGTTTTTGTAAGTTCTTGTTCAGTTAAAAAACGTAATTACCGTAAGGGATATTATATAGATTGGGTGTTTAAAAACAATAATAATAAACCAGATGATAAAGTAAAACAAGTAGCAGTATTAGCCAATGAAAAAAAACTAAAAAAACAAGTAGCCTTAAACCCCGAATCTGAATTTGCTAGTATTACTAACAATTTAAACGAGCAAATAACTTATTTGCCCACTAAAAAACTTGTATTAAACGATACCTGTGGCGATATTATAAACCTACGGAATGGTGCTATAATTGTGGCAAAAGTTGTTGAAATTACCGAAACACAAATTAAATATAAACGCTGTAATAATATTGATGGTCCTTTATTTGTTGAAAGTAAAAATAATGTTTACAGTATAAAATATACCAATGGCAATACCGATCATTTTATTAAAGCACCCGAAATAGATAATAGCCGAAGCGTTGGTAACCAAGGGTGTCCGAAAAGATTAGGTAGAGTTTAAATATTTAGTGCGATTAGGATTACCTCCACAAATTTCAACAATTAGCCGAGTAATTTCATTAT